>DASTQG010000454.1:0-2404 GCA_035761885.1 Steroidobacteraceae bacterium
ACCGCGTCGAGATCATCGCGTCCCTTCCGTGCTACACGGAGGAGCTGGTCGAGCGCCAGCGGGGCAAGGGGGTCTATCAGACCAGCATCCGCGCGCTGAAGAAGCTGAACGCTCTCGGCTATGGGCGCGAGCCGGCACTCAACCTGGTGTACAACCCGCAAGGCCCGTCGCTGCCGCCGGCGCAGGCTGAGCTCGAGGCCGACTACAAGCGCATCCTCGGCGAGCAGCACGGCATCGTGTTCAACAAGCTCTATACGCTCGCCAACATGCCGATCCAGCGCTTCGGCTCGACACTCGTGTCGAAGGGCAAGTTTGGCGCCTACATGGAGCTCTTGCACGCCTCGCACCGCGACGAGAACCTCGCGTCGGTGATGTGCCGCAGCCTCGTTTCGGTCGACTGGCAGGGCTACGTGTACGACTGCGACTTCAACCAGATGCTCGGATTGCCGCTCGTGATCGATGGACGCAGGCGCGTGCGGCTCACCGAGCTCATCGGGCGCGACCTCGCGGGCAACCCGATCGCCGTGCGAGATCACTGCTTCGGCTGCACCGCCGGCCAGGGTTCCTCCTGCGGTGGCGCGCTGGCGGCTTGAGCCGCACCCGGCTCGCCGTCGCGGTTCTGCTTGTCGTTGCGGTCGTCGCGTTTTTCACGGTGGGCGGCGCGCGCTATTTCACCTTCGATAATCTCAAGGCGCAGCAGGCCGCGCTCGAGGGCTGGCGCGAGATGCATCCCTGGCCCACCGCGGCTGCGTTCTTCGCACTCTACATCCTGTTTACCTCGCTTTCGCTGCCCGCGGCGTCGCTCATGACGATCCTCGCCGGCGCGATTTTTGGCCTGGGCCTGGGCACGCTCCTCGTGTCGTTCGCGTCCGCCATCGGTGCCACCATCGCCATGCTCGCGGCGCGCTTCGTGCTCCGGGAATGGGTGCAGGCGCGGTTCGGCGCGCGACTCCAGGGCGTGAACCGCGGCGTGGAGCGCGACGGCGCGTTCTACCTTTTCACCCTGCGGCTCATCCCGGCGGTGCCTTACTTCCTTATCAACTTGGCGATGGGGCTCACGCCGATTCGCACCTGGACGTTTTACTGGGTAAGCCAGGTCGCGATGCTGCCCGCCACTATCCTCTACGTGAACGCCGGCACGCAGCTTGCGCGCCTGGAGTCGCTGCGCGGTATCTTGTCCTGGCAGCTAATCGGCGCATTCGTATTGCTTGGCGTCTTTCCGCTCGCGGCGAAGAAGGCGGTCGGTCTTTTTGCTGCACGCCGCGTGTACGGGCGCTGGCGCAAGCCGCGCAGGTTCGACCGCAACCTGGTGGTGATCGGCGCCGGCTCGGCAGGGCTCGTCGCGGCCTACATCGCTGCCGCGGTCCGCGCCAAGGTCACGTTGATCGAGAGGAACCGCATGGGCGGGGACTGCCTGAACACGGGCTGCGTGCCGTCCAAGGCGCTCATCAAGACGGCCAAAGTGCTGTCTCAGATCAGGAAGGCGAAGGATTTTGGTATCAGGCACGCAACGGCCGAGTTTGACTTCGCGGAGGTGATGGAGCGCGTGCAGCGCATCATCCGAACCATCGAGCCGCACGATTCGATCGAACGCTACACCGCGCTCGGTGTCGAATGCATTCAGGGGGAGGCGCGGATCACCACCCCCTGGACCGTGGAAGTGGACGGCAGGCTGCTGACCACCCGCTCGATCGTGATCGCCGCCGGCGCCGAGCCCTTCGTTCCCCCGATTCCGGGCATCGAGGAGGTGGAGTGCCTGACCTCGGACACCGTCTGGGGACTACGCAAGTTGCCGCGGCGGCTCCTCGTCCTCGGCGGCGGCCCGATCGGCTCGGAGCTCGCTCAGGCGTTCGCGCGCCTGGGCTCGAGCGTCACGCAGGTGGAGATGCTCGCGCGCATCCTGCCGCGTGAGGACCCGGAGTTTTCCGAGATGGTGGCGAGCCGCATGCGCGCGGACGGCGTCAACGTGCTCGTGGGTCACAGGGCGAAGCAGTTCCTCAAAGAAGAAAAAGTGCTCGTGTGCGAGCACCAGGGCGGCGAGGTGCGGATTGAATTCGACGCGCTGCTCTGCGCGGTGGGCCGCATGGCACGCACCAAGGACTACGGGCTCGAGGAGCTCGGCATCCCAGTCACCAAGGCGCGCACGGTGGAAACCAACGAGTTTCTGCAGACGCTCTACCCCAACATCTATGCATGCGGCGACGTCGCGGGCCCCTACCAGTTCACGCACGTCGGCGCGCACCAGGCCTGGTACGCCTCGGTAAACGCGCTTTTCGGCTGGCTGAAGAAGTTTCGCGCCGACTACTCGGTCATCCCGTGGGCCACGTTCACCGATCCGGAAGTCGCGCGGGTCGGGCTCAACGAGACCGAGGCGAAAGAGCGCAACGTCGCATACGAGGTCTCG
>DASTQG010000455.1:0-6054 GCA_035761885.1 Steroidobacteraceae bacterium
GGTAGCCATGCTCCTGCTTGACGAAGAAGCGTTCCATGCGCTCAGCAGAAACTTCGAGCTCGACGCCCGCCGCATAGACGCCGGCGCGTGCGGTCTCGATCGCCGCTTCGCTCACGTCCGTGCCGAAGATCTGGACTCCTCCAGGCAGCTGCCGGTCGCCGAGATACTCCATCAGGCAGATGGCGATGGAATAGACCTCCTCGCCGCTCGCGCAGCCCGGTACCCAGATGCGGATCGGCTCGTTCGGCGCCCGGCCTTCGGTCAGGATCGGGAAAACGCTGTGCCGCAGGGCATCGAAGGATTCGGCGTCGCGGAAGAAACCGGTGACGCGGATCAGGAAGTCCTGGTAGAGGGCGGCCGTTTCGATGGGATCCGCCTCGAGGAGCGCGAGGTAGTCCGGCAGCTCATCGATTTTCTGCAGGGCCATGCGCCGCGCCAGCCGTCGGCCGAGCGTGCTGCGCTTGTAGTGCGTGAAATCGACGCCGTGACTGGCACGCAGCCTGCGGAAAATGCTCCGCAGAATGCTCTCCTCTCCCGGGGGCTCGTCAGTAACGCGCTTCGCACCATCACCATTGGTTGCACGCGCCAGGTAGGGATGTCCGCCGAGCCTCGTGAGCTCCTGCGCGATCCGCTTCGGGGGGAGCACGAAATCCACGCAACCGGTTGAGATGGCGTTCTGGGGCATGCTCGGAAAGCGGGCCGATTCGGGGTCCTGTGCGAAGGTGATGCCGCCCTCATGTTTCACCTCCTGCACACCCAGCGTGCCGTCCGCATCGCCGCCTGACAGGACCACGGCGATCGCGCCCTGGGCGTGCTCCCTGGCGAGCGAAGTGAACAGGATGTCGACGGGTTTGTGCGGGGCGCCGCCCTCGCGCGGATCGAGCCGCAGGTGGCCATCCGTCAACGACAGTGTGGTGTTGGGCGGGATCACATACACGTGATCGACGTCGATCCTCTGGCCATCGTGCGCGGACAGAACCGGCATGTCGGTCCGCTTGGATAGAATTTCCGGCAGGACGCTCGCATGGCCGGGAGCCAGATGCTGAACGAAGATGTAGGCCATGCCGCTGCGCTGCGGCAGGGCATCCAGAAGCTCGGAAACGGCGTCCAGGCCCCCGGCGGAAGCGCCGATGGCCACGATCGGAAAACTCATGGGTTCGCGCCGCCAAGCGCCACGAGGATTGTCCGTCACTTGTACTCTTCTGCACCGCGCAACGCCATCGGCGCGCGAGAGGTGCAAAGGTTACAAGTCGAACGGATGTCGCAGAACGATGGTCTGCGCGCGGTCCGGCCCGGTGGACACGATGTTCATCGGCACACCCACGAGCTCGGCCAGCCGTTCGAGATAGCGCCGGGCATTCGAAGGCAGCTGTGCGTACTCGGTGATGCCCACTGTGGACTCGCTCCAGCCCGCCCATTCCTCATACACCGGCTCCGATCTGGCGAAGGTCTCCGGCACCGCGGGCGAGCAATCGACCGTCCTGCCGTCGACCTTGTACGAGGTGCACACGCGCACCGTGTCCAGGCCGTCGAGCACATCCAGTTTCATCACACACAACGACGACACGCTGCTGTTGATGACCGCGCGTCTCAGCGCCACGGCGTCGAACCACCCACAGCGCCGACGCCGCCCGGTCACCGCGCCGAACTCGTGCCCGACGCGCGACAGGTGCTCGCCAACGTCGTCGAACAGCTCGGTCGGGAAGGGACCGCCACCGACGCGCGTGGTATAGGCCTTGACGATTCCCAGCACCTCGTCGATGTCGCGCGGGCCGAGTCCCGTGCCCGTGGCCGCGCCACCGGCGCTCGTATTGGAAGAAGTGACGTACGGGTACGTGCCCTGGTCGATGTCGAGCAATGCACCCTGTGCGCCTTCGAACAGGATGTTGCCGCCGTCGCGCTGGATCTGCTTGAGCGCGAGCGTCACATCGGTGACCAGCGGGCGCACGCGCTCGGCCTGCGCCAGCGTTTCGTCGAGTATCTGCTGGAAGTCGACGACCTCGGCCTTGTAGTACTCGCGCAGCAGGAAGTTGTGATAGTCGAGAATCTCTCCCAGGCGCGCCGCGAAGCGCTCGCGATGAAACAGATCCGAGACGCGCACCGCGCGACGTGCGATCTTGTCCTCGTACGCCGGGCCGATGCCCCTTCCCGTGGTGCCGATCGCCTGTTCGCCGCGGGCGCGCTCACGCGCTTTGTCGAGCGCGACGTGAGAGGGAAGGATCAACGGCGACGCCGGGCTCAGGCGCAGGCGTTCGAAGACCGGCACGCCGCGCGCCGCGAGCATGTCGGCCTCTTTCAGCAGGGCGGGCAGCGACACCACCACGCCGTTACCGATGAAGCAGCGCACGCCGTCGCGCAGGATGCCGGAGGGAATCAGCGAGAGAATCGTCTTCTCGCCTTCGATCACGAGCGTGTGGCCGGCGTTGTGCCCGCCCTGGAAACGCGCGACCGCATCGACGCGCTCGGTCAGCAGGTCGACGATCTTGCCCTTGCCTTCGTCTCCCCACTGGGTGCCGATGACGACGACGTTCTTGCCCATGGCCTCAGCCCCGCACCCAGTACAGGAGCGCTGCGCCCGCGATCATGCTCGCAAGTCCCGCGACGCGCAGCTTCGCGTCGTCGAGCGCTGCGAATGCCTGCATGGCGCGACGCATGCCACGGGGATTGACGAAAGGCATGATGCCCTCGAGCACGAGATACAGGGCGCAGGCCGCCAGCAGGTCCGACCAGATCACCGCGCCTGCGGCCGGTTGAGATACTTGAAGAAGTCGCTGTCGGGCGAGATCACGATCACGTCGGTTTCCTTGCCCAGCGAATTGCGGTACGCCTGCAGGCTGCGATAGAACGCGTAGAACTCCGGGTTGCGGTTGAACGTGCGCGCGTAGATGTCGGTGGACTGCGAGTCGCCGTCGCCGCGGATCTTCTGGGCATCGCGCGCCGCCGCCGAAAGGATCTCGGTGCGCTCGCGATCCGCTTCCGCGCGCGTGGTCTCCGCCATGGCCTGACCTTCGGCGCGCAGCTTGGCGGCCTGGGCCGCGAAGCTCTGCTGCATGCGCTGGTAGACCGAACCGGTGACCTCGTCCGGCAGGTCGATGCGCCGCACGCGTACGTCGATCAGCTCGGCGCCGAGCTGCTTCACGTCGCTGCCGACGTCGCGGAACAGGTCGCCCGTCACCTGGTCGCGCTCGGCCGCCACGATCTGCTGGATCGTGAGCTTCGTGATCACGCTCTTCAGACTGTCCTTCACGCTCTCGCCCAGGCGGCGGGACGCGTTGTCCTCGATGCCGCCGGTGGCGCGGTAATAAGCCGCCACGTCGCGGATGCGCCACTTCACATAGAAGTCGACGTTCAGGATCTTGCCTTCGCTCGTGAGGAAGGTCTCGGCCGGATAGTTCTGCGTGATGATGCGCCGCTCGAACTTGCGCACCTGCTCGAAGAACGGGACCTTGAAGTGCAGGCCCGGCTCGTAGTTCGCCTTCACGATCCGGCGCAGCTGGAACTTGATCGCGTGCTCCGTCTCGCTGACCGTGAACGCGGAGAACATCACCAGCACCGCCACCAGGACGACGGCGAGGACCCCGATGCGCGCCTGGACCGACATCAGCGTTCTCCCCGCGCGCGCGGATCGGGTGCCGGCGCTTCGCTGGTGGTGACTTCCGGAGTGCGCATGCCTTGTCCCATCGCCGCCGGATCCGGCATCGGGCGATCCAGCAGCTTGTCCAGGGGCACGTACAGCATCTTGTTGCCGTCGGTGTCGATCAGCACCTTGCGCGAGCGGCCGAGCACGCTCTCCACGGCTTCCAGGTACAGGCGTTCGCGCGTCACGCTGGGCGCGCGCTCGTATGCGTTCAGGAGCTGCCCGAAGCGGGAGGTCTCGCCTTCGGCTTCGGCGATCAGCTGCGTGCGATAGGCCTGCGCTTCCTGCAGGCGCCGCGCGGCGGTACCGCGCGCGCGCGGCAGGATGTCGTTCGAATAGGCCAGCGCTTCCTGCTGGAAGCGATCGCGATCCTCGCGCGCCTTGATCGCATCGCGCTGCGCGCCCGCGACCTGCTCGGGCACGTTGACCGCCGTGAGGTTCACCGACTGGATGTAGATCCCGGTCTCGTAGGAATCGAGCGTGCGCTGGATGATCACCTTGGTCTTGTCGGTGATCTCCTGGCGGCCGGCGCCGAGCACGCTTTCCAGGCGGCTCTGGCCGATCACTTCGCGAATCGCGCTCTCGCTCACGTCGCGCAGCGTTTCTTCCGGCGAGCGCACGTTGAACAGGAACTCGCGCGGCTTGTTGCGCAGGAATTGCACCGCGATGCTGATATCGACGAGGTTCTCGTCGGAGGTGAGCATGCGCGTCTTGTCCTCGATGCCGTCCAGGCGCGCGACGTCCACGCGCTGCACGGTCTCGATCGGCCAGGGCCAGTGCCAGTGCGGGCCTTCGCCGACGGTACCCACGTACCGGCCGAAGCGCAGGATCAGGGCCTGCTCGGCGGCACCGACGAAATAGAAGCCCGTGGCGCCCCAGATGGCCGCGACGATGAGCGCGATCGCGCCCCAGTTGAGCCGGCGGCCGCCCGCACCGGTGCCACCGCCACGGCCGGCCTGCCCGCCGAACAGGCTCGCGAGACGGCGTTGCCAGGAACGCACCATCTCGTCGAGATCGTTGCCACCCTGCTGCGGACGACGGTCCCAGGGATTCTTGTTGCCGCCGCTTCCGCCAGATTCGTTCCAAGCCATAGGAATTCTTACGTCCGTGGGCGAGAGAGTTCAGCCCGCCACGCGCTTCGAGGGGGGCGGAAATTGTAGGTAGCCGTCCGCGGCCGCACAAGGCGCGGGCGCGGGCATGCGGGTCACTCCGGGCTCGCGGCACAGTGTCTCGAGCTGCTCGGGAGTCATTTCGACGTCCAGCTCCCAGCCACCGTCGTCCAGCGTGCGCTCGGCGAGGATGCGCTTGTCGCGGTAAAGGCGCGAGCGTGCGCCGGCGCCGGCCAGCGACACGCGCACCGTTTCGCGGGCCATCTGCGGCCACAGTTGCTCGGCGAGCGCGGCGCGCACGGCATCGAGCCCGATACGCGGCGCGGCGGCGACCCAGATGCGCTTGACGCGTCCGTTCTCGTCGCGCTCGGCATGCGGCTCCAGGCCGATGCGGTCGATCTTGTTGAACAGCTCCACCTGCGGAATGGCGCCCGCGCCGATGCTCTCGAGCACCTGGTTCACCTGGTCGATGCGCTCCAGGCGCTGCGGATCGCTCGCATCGATCACGTGCAGGAGCAGCGTCGCATCGCGCGCCTCCTGGAGCGTGGAACGAAATGCCGCGACCAGCTCGTGCGGCAGGTCGCGCACGAAGCCCACCGTGTCGGCGAGCACCGCAATCTGCGCACCGGGAAGCCGAATGCGCCGCACGGTCGGATCCAGGGTTGCGAACAACTGGTCGGCCACCAGTGCGTCGGCGCCGGTGAGCGCGTTGAAGAGCGTCGACTTGCCCGCGTTGGTGTAACCCACGATCGCGACGGTCGGGACCGGCACCTCGCGCCGCTGCTGGCGTCCGGTCTCGCGCTGACGCTGCAGCTTTTCCAGTCGCCGCGTGAGGGTGCGGATGCGATTGGCGAGCAGGCGCCGGTCGGTCTCGAGCTGGGTTTCGCCCGGGCCGCGCAGGCCGATGCCGCCCTTCTGCCGCTCGAGGTGCGTCCAGCCGCGCACCAGGCGCGTGGCCATGTGCTTGAGCTGCGCGAGCTCCACTTCCAGCTTGCCTTCGAAGCTGCGCGCGCGCTGCGCGAAGATGTCGAGGATCAGGCCGTTGCGGTCGAGCACGCGCCGTTCCACCAGCTTCTCGAGATTGCGCTCCTGGCTGGGCGAGAGCGCGTGATCGAACAGCACCACGTCGGCGGCGTGCTCGGCGGCCGCGGCCTTGATCTGCTCCGCCTTGCCGCTGCCGATGTACAGCCGCGGATCCGGCGCGCGACGCGTGCCCGTAATGAGTTCCAGCACGTCGGCGCCTGCCGAGCGCGCCAGCGCGTCGAACTCGCTCAGCTCATCTTTACCAGGAGGACGCCCCAGCCCGAT
>DASTQG010000456.1:0-6994 GCA_035761885.1 Steroidobacteraceae bacterium
TGCGCTCGGCGCGAGCTCACCAGCCAGGAGCTTCGTCAGCGTCGACTTGCCGGCGCCGTTGCGCCCGAGCAGTGCGATCCGGTCGCCGGGAAGCAGTGCCAGATCCAGCCGTTCGAGCACGGTGCGCTCACCGTAGCCCGCGCTGGTTTCCTCCAGCGTGAGCAGCGGGCGGGGAAGTTTCGCCGGCTCCGCGAATGAAAATTCGAACTGCCCGTCGACATGGGCGGGAGCGATGCGCTCCATGCGCTCGAGCAGCTTGAGCCGGCTCTGCGCCTGGCGCGCCTTGGTGGCCTTGGCCCGAAAGCGTGCCACGAATTCCTCCACGTGCCGGATCTCGCGCTGCTGGCGCTCGTACATGGCCTGTTGCGCGGCCAGCTCCGCGGCGCGCTGGATCTCGAACTGGGAGTAGTTGCCCGCGTAGGCGCGGATCGACTGCCGCTCGATGTGGGCGATGCGCGTCGCCACGCGATCGAGGAACTCGCGGTCGTGCGAGATCAGCAGCAGCGTGCCGCGATAAGCGAGCAGGAAGCGCTCCAGCCACAGCACGGCGTCGAGGTCGAGGTGATTGGTGGGCTCGTCGAGCAACAGCAGGTCCGAGCGGCACATCAGGGCGCGCGCCAGGTTCAGGCGCACGCGCCAGCCGCCGGAGAACGCGGCCACCGGCTTGTCGAGATCCTCCGTTGCGAAGCCGATGCCGGCGAGCAGTTGCGCCGCACGGCTGCGCGCGGTGTAGCCGCCGATCGCCTCGTAGTGCGTGTGAAGCGACGCGAGGCGCGTACCGTCGTGCCCGGCGTGGTCGTGCTGTTCCCTCTCGATCGCACGCTCGGTGTCGCGCAGCTCCGCGTCGCCGTCGAGCGTGTAGTCGAGCGCGGATCGCTCTTCGGCCCTCGTTTCCTGCTCGACCCAGGCCATGCGCAGGTTCGGGGGCGCCGAATAGCTGCCCGCGTCCGCCTGCAGCTCGCCGCGCACCATCGACAGCAAGCTGGTCTTGCCCGTGCCGTTGGCGCCCGTGATGCCTACCCGCTCGCCGCGAAACACCGTGAACGTCACGTTCTCGAACAGCACGCGCGGCCCGCGCCGCAACTGCACGTTCTGGAAAGTCAGCATGCGCGGCGCAACTCCGGCGGCGACTCAACCCGTTTTGCGCGGCGCTGCGTTTGCAGGAAGGAGCGACCACGGAGCGCAACATGAACAGGCGTCATCTTCTGTTCCTCATCTTCGTCCTGCCGGCGACACTGGCTCTGAGCACGCCCGCGCTCGCTTCACACGTCGCGGACGTCGACGTCGTCATCGTCTCGCCGCGCGGCTGGGAGTTTCCCACGTACCCGGTCCGCAGCGGGCGTTCCGACGTGCATCGCGCCTACCTCGAAGCGCTGAACCAGGAGCCCTACCGCATCCGCGTCAGCAACCGCAGCGGCCAGCGCGTCGGCCTCGTCATTGCCGTGGACGGCCGCAACATCATCTCCGGGCAGAAGTCCGATCTCACCCCCGGCGAGCGCATGTACGTGCTCGATCCCTGGGAGAGCGCCGAATATGAAGGCTGGCGCACGAGCGGGCAGCGCGTGCACGAGTTCTATTTTACCCAATGGGCCGATTCCTACGCGGAAAGCTTCGGCGATCGCTCCGCGCGCGGCGTGATCGCGGTAGCGGTGTATCGAGAGGTCCATCGCCGCGCCTACGACGACGAGCGGCTGACGCGCCCGCATGCGAGCCGCGACGCGGGCGAGGAATCCCGGGCCGAAGCGCCGGCCGCGGCTCAGGATTCTGCGGTCGCGAAGGGCGAAAGATCGCGGGCGGCGGAACCGGGCACGGGATTCGGCGAGGAGGTGTACTCCCCTTCACGCCGCGTCGAATTCCACCCGGAACGCCGCGCCGCATCGCGCCACTTCTTCAAGTACGAGTGGCGCGAGGCGCTGTGCCGGCGCGGCGTAACAGACTGCGATGGTCGCGAGCGCAACCGGTTCTGGGATGACGATGAGCGGTTTGGTTATGCGCCGTACCCGCCGCGGCGCTGAACGCACAGCTGCATCTCTTCCTACAGGAAGCAGTGCCCCCTCTCCCCGACCCCTTTCAAGGACGCCGTGAATCCGTCCTTGGAGGCTCCGACGCGCAATAATGTGCCGGCTCGGGCATCAGGTGAACCCCCGAGCCGGCGAAACTCTGGCTGATCGTCCGCGACGGCCTTGAAAGGGGTCGGGGAGAGGGGGCACTGCGAAGAGGAAGAGAAGAGGCCTTGCGTCAGCGTCGGCTCTCGCTGAGTCGAGACGGTTTCTTCTTCAACTCCGCGACGCGCGCAGCCAACGAGATCTTCCTCTTACTCTTGGCGGCCTCCGTTCCCCCTGCCGCTTTCCAGGACCGTCGCGAACATGGATGTTCGCGTCGGAGCCTCCATGGACGGATTTACGGCGTTCCTGGAAAGCGGCAGGGGGAGCGGAGACCGCTCCAACAGAAAGGAAGGATAGCTCGTTCGACTACGCGAAGAGCTTGACGATGTTCGAGCTGCCGGCCTGCTGCGCGACCAGGATCGCGAGGAACTCCTCGGAGCTCACGGCATCGCCGAACAGTCGGCCCTGCGCGTAGTGGCAGTCGCGGCTGCGCAGGAATTTCAGCTGCTCTTCGGACTCGACGCCTTCCGCGATCACCTGCATCTCCAGGCTCCGGCCCATGTCGATGATGGTGCGCACGATGGTCGCGTTGTCCGCGTCCACCGCCGCGTCGCGCACGAAGGACTGGTCGATCTTGAGCGTGCCGATCGGGAACTGCTGCAGCGCCGAGAGGCTCGAGTACCCGGTGCCAAAGTCGTCGATCGACAGGTGCAGGCCCATCGAGTACAGCTCGTCGAGCATCTTCACGGTGCGCTTGGCGTCGGACATCAGCGTCGTCTCGGTGATCTCCAGCTCGAAGCAGGTGGGCGAGACGCCGTGCTTCTTGAACACCGACTTGAAGCGCGTAATGAAGCTCGCCTGGCGCAGCTGCTTCAATGACAGGTTGATAGAGACGCGCCCGGGCTGCGCCACGTGCTCCTGCCAGCGGCGGTAGTCGGCGCACACGCGGTTCAGGACCCATTCGCCGATGTCGAGGATCAGGTTCGTCTCCTCGGCCAGCGGAATGAACTGCGAGGGCGGGATGTCGCCGTGTCCCGGCAGGCGCCAGCGCAGCAGCGCCTCGGCGCCGACCACGCGACCGTTGCGCAGGTCGACCTTCGGCTGGTACTGGATCACCAGCTCGTCGCGTTCCAGCGCGCGGCGCAGCTTGCTCTTGAGCATCAGCCGCTCGACCGCCGCGGCGTTCATCTCCGGCGAGTAGAACGCGAACGAGTTTCCGCCGTTCTGCTTGGAGTAGTACATGGCGGCGTCTGCGTTGCGGATCAGGTCGATCACGTTCTCCGCATCGCTCGGGCAGAACGCGACGCCGATGCTCGCCGTCAGGAACACCTCGTGCTGCTGCAGGTAGAAAGCCTTGCAGATCGTGTCCAGGATGGTGCGGGCCAGGTTCGCGACCACGCCGCGATTGTCGCTGTCCCGCGGCAGGTTCTCCAGGAACAGCGCGAACTCGTCGCCGGCGAGGCGGCCGAGCACGGTGTCCTTGGGCAGCGTGCCCGACAGCCGCTCGGTGAGGATCTCGAGCGTGCGGTCGCCGGCGGAGTGGCCGAACGTGTCGTTCACTTCCTTGAAACGATCCAGGTCCAGGTACAGCAGCGCCACGCCCGTGCCCGCGCGCGCGGCGCGCGCCAGCGTCTGCTGCAGTAGGTGCTGGAACTGCATCCGGTTCGGGATCTTCGTGAGCGTGTCGTAGCGGGCGAGGTAGCGGATGCGACGCTCGGCGCGCTTGCGCTCGGTGATGTTGCGGGCGACGAAGATGTTGCCCTGGAACTGCGGGTCTTCCGTCGAGATCTGGCTGCCCGAGAATTGCACCGGAATCGTCTGGCCGCTGCGCGTGCGCACCACCGTCTCGCGCGTATCCTGCGCGGCCTGGTCGACGGCGAAGTTCGGCTGCTCGCTCTCCGCGATCACGAACAGGATCGACTTGCCGATCAGCTCCTCCTCGGCGTAACCGAGCAGGCGGCGCGCGGCTTCGTTCGCGCCCTTGATCGTGCCGTCCGGCGAGGTGACCAGCACCGCGTCGTTCATGCTGTTGAGCACGATGTTCAGGTAGTTCTTCGTGATCGTCGTCTGGCGCAGCTTCACGCGCATGCGCTCGAGCGCCTGCTGCAGGTCACCGATCTCGTCCTTGCGCGCGATCGCGAGCGGACGCGTGTAGTCGCCCTGTCCCATGCGATCGGCGCTCTTGATGAGGGCGGTGATCGGACGCTCGATGCGGCTCGCGATCAGCCACGCGGCGATGAGCCCGGCGATGATCAGCACGGCGCACACGGCGCCGAGCAGGCCGAGCTGGCGCAGGAAGCCCGAGCGCCGCGAGCTTTCAACCTGGCGCGACACTTCGTTCATCGCGCTGACCGCGGCATCGCGGCTCATGGAAATCGTGATGGTGCCCAGCACCGGCGGCTGCGCGTCGCGCTTGCGCGCCGCTCCCAGGATCTGCTGCGTGGCCTCGATCGTGCCTTCGGCGCTGGGACGCAGCTGGCTGAAGACGATGTCGCCGCGCTCGTTGCGAATCTCCACCCCCGCCACGTTGCGCAACCGCAGCAGCTCCGCACCGACCGCATGGGCGTCTTCGAGGCGCGAGACTTCGTGCAGTGAAGGCGCCAGGCGCGGCGCCGCCTGCTGCGCGATGCGGTTCGCCTGTGTCTGCAGGTCCTCGACCAGCTGCGGTTCGATGGCGCTCTGCGCGAGCTCGGTGAGGCCCGTCGAGTCCATCCGGTACTGCCACAGCAACATGGCGGCGAGCAGTAACGCGACCAGCGCGCCGATGCCCAGCGCCGCGAGTGCGTACTTCGTCTTCAGGCTGTGCGCCGTCACGTCCAGGCCGTCACTTGGGTTGAGAAGCCTTCGTCCGCGAAGTGCCCGGGCGACCCTGCCCGAACCTCCGCAATGTGTTGGTATTGATCGGCTTTTCGCCGTGGACCCCGAATCCCCTCGTGGGCCCGCTTGTTATAGTTGACACCATCATACGCCCATGCCGTCGTGCAAAGCAGCGCCTTTTGCTTCGCTGCACTGCAGCGGAGCCTTCCCCGGCCCGAGGGGAAGCACAGTAGAATCGCCCAGAGGTGCCGTGGGAGGTCTCCATGCAGATCGAAATCTACTCCGACCTCGTCTGCCCCTGGTGCTACATCGGCCGCAAGCGCTTCGAGGCCGCACTGGCGTTGCGGCCGGAGGTGCATCCCGACGTGCGCTGGCTGCCCTTCGAGCTGAACCCGCACCTGGACGAACGCGGGGTGGACCGGGCGACCTATCTCGCCGCGAAGTTCGGTGATGCGGCCCAGCTCGAAGCGATGCAAAGGCACATCCAGGAGATCGGCACGCCGCTCGGCATCGCCTTTCGTTTCGACCTGATCCGCCGCACGCCCAACACCCGCGCGGCGCACGCACTGCTCGCCTTTGCAGCGGAGAACGGGCGCCAGGATGCAACGATGGGTGCGCTGTTCCGCGCGTATTTCGAGGAGGGCGTCGACATCGGGGATCCGAAGTCGCTGGTGGCGATCGGCGCGGCGCAGGACCTGGACGAGAGCCGCATTCGCGGTGCGCTCGCCGACCGCAGGCACTACGCGCAGATCCTCGCGCACGAACAGCAGGCGCAGCAGTGGGGCATCAGCGGCGTGCCCACTTTCATCTTCGACCGGCGCTACGCGATTTCCGGGGCGCAGGAGCCGCAGATGTTCCTGCAGGTGTTCGACCGCCTGCGCGCGGCGGCCTGAGCGCATGGGTAATCTGCTGCGCGGCGGCTGTCACTGCGGCTCGCTCACCGTCGAGTTCGCCACCGACCGGCAGATCGGCGATATCCAGGTGCGCGCCTGCCAGTGCGCGTTCTGTCGCACGCATTCCGCGCTGAGCATCTCCGACCCGCAGGGCTCGGTGCTGTTTCGCGTCGAAGCGGCAGAGCGCCTGTCGCGCTACCGCTTCGGCCTGAAACTCTCCGACTTCCTCGTTTGCACGCGCTGCGGCGGCTACGTCGGAACGTTCATGCCGGGCGAATCCGATACCCGGGGACTGGCGGTCGTTAACCTCAACTGCCTCGCCGATCGCGATCGCTTCCGTGCGAGCGAGCCGATGGTCTACGAAGGCGAGACGACCGAGCAGCGCCTGGCCCGCCGGCGCGAGCGCTGGATGCCGGCACGGCTGGAAGTGCAAGCTTCAGCCCGATGAACGAACTGGAACTGACGGGCCGCGCTCGCACTCACGTCGTCGATCTCGAACAGCCGCGCTGCACGCTGCACCGCGAGACCGCGCCCGCGTTCCTCGCCATGCGCGCAGCGGCCGCGCAGGCCGGCATCGACCTGGAACCGGTGAGCGCCTACCGCGATTTCGAGGCGCAGCTGCGCATCTGGAACGACAAGTTCCGCGGGCTGCGCCCGCTCTACGACCGCGACGGCGCGGAGCTGGCGCACGCAGCGCTCGGGCCCGAGCAGATCGTGGACGCGATCCTGTGCTGGTCCGCGGCGCCGGGAGCGAGCCGTCACCACTGGGGTAGCGAAGTGGACGTGATCGATCGCGGCGCCGTCGCGCCGGGCGTGCGTGTGCGCCTGCTGCCCGAGGAATATTTCCCCGGCGGCGCCTTCGCGAACCTGAGCCGCTGGCTCGACGACAACATGGGGCGCTTCGGTTTCTTCCGCCCCTACCGCGTCGATCGCGGCGGCGTGTCTCCCGAACCCTGGCACCTCAGCCACGCGCCGGTATCGGTGCCCGCGCTCGAGCGCCTCACGCCGGCGGCGCTGCGCGGTGCGCTCGAGATGAGCGAAATCGACGGCAAGCAATTGCTGCTCGAGCGCGTGGAGGCAATCCACGCTCGTTACGTGGCGAGCGTCGATTCGCCCTGACAGGTACCGGATACTTGCATTTCTTGGCATTCCGGGCGCCGGAATGCCAAGAAATGCAAG
>DASTQG010000457.1:0-4631 GCA_035761885.1 Steroidobacteraceae bacterium
CGGCGAATGCTGCGTCGGAGGCGAGCCGCTGCTCGAACTGCTTCCTGAGAGCGGTGTCCTTCGCGAGCATCTGCCGCGCGACTTCCTCGGCGACATACGGCTCCATGTATTCCTTCTTCTCGAACGCCGTGGCGAAGAAACCCCAGGCCGCGTACGAGTCAGGCGCCTGCGGTTCCAGCAGCGCCATGACCAGGCGCGCCTTGGGCTGCGCGATCGGTACGAACACCGAGCCGGGTGCAGCGGTGACGGATTCCTCCGTCCACGCCCCTTCGAGGGTGAAGGGCGTATGGCCTTCGAAGGTCTTCGCAGCGGGCGTCGCCGCGCTCGCGCGCCATACCTGAAGTGTGCCGTCGATCGTGCCGAGCGGCTGATGACGAATGCCGTGGTTCTCCAGCTTGGGCACGAGCCAGGTCGCCACCGCGGGCGGCAGCACGTAGCCCTTCCCGGGAGCTTGCGCGGCGAAGGTGACCTTGGCGCGATCTCTGAGCGGCATGCGCCAGATCTGCGGCCGCTGGGTGTCGTAGCGCGTCATGAGCGCGCCGGAGATCTCCGACGGCGTGCGCTCGTAAGCGTAGCCGCGAAAGTCGACGATGCGAACGTCGTCGGTAACGCCGAACGCGAGAGGATGGTTCTTGCCCGCCAGTGCGCTGGTGCGCTGGTCGGCGGCGCGCATCGTCGCCATCCACGCCGCACCGTCCCTGGCGGCGAGATCCATCAGGGTGCGCAGGATCTCCGCCGTGATGCGCACCCGGGTCGGATAGTCCTTCCACGAGTGCGTTTCGACCAGCAGCGCCACGCGGTTGCTCAGGCCCCAGTAGGCGATCGAGAAGCGCGGCATGCCGGGCGCGGCGTCGATGCCCGATGCGGGGTCGTCCGTGACATTGAAGGACGGGTAGTACGCAAGCGGCAACGATCCCTTCGAAGCGAGGCGCGCAATCACGGCGTCGCGGATCGAGTCGCCGAGCGTCGCGACCTCGCGATCGCCGCCTTCGCGCGGCTCGGACAGGATCGCGACATCGTGCTCGAACTGCGCGCCATCGGTGGCGTGCAGGTCCGCGTACACGGCCGGGTCCCAGGAGTTCAGCAGGCGCAACATCGCCTGCATCTCGGGCGCATCCGCCTTGGCGTAGTCGCGGTTGAGGTTGAAGTTCTGCGCCGTGGTGCGCCAGCCCATCTCCTCGGGCCCGTTCTGGTTCGGCCGGTTCCAGCGACCGAAACGCTCGTGGCCGTCGGCGTTGAACACCGGCACGAACAGCAGCGTCGCGCTGGAAAGCGTCGGGCTCTTCGAGGTCAGCAGTTCCCGCACGACCAGGAAGCCCGCGTCCTTGCCGTCGACCTCACCCGCATGAATGCCGCCTTGCGCGAGGATCACCGGCCGTCCCGCCGCGCGCGCCTGCGCAGGCGTGAGCGTTCCATCCCCCGATACCGCGAGTGCCCACAGCGTGCGCCCTTCGGGCGTCGTTCCGAAGGAGAAGCAGCGAGCCTGGCTCGGAAAGCGCTGCGCGAACGCGCGGCACAGCTCTGCGACTTCTTCGTAACGACCGGTGATCCGGAATCCCGAGCGCTCGGAGATCGTCGTGAGCTCGGACGCGGGCTGCGCGGCGGAGGCGGGAACCGTCATGGAGCAGGCCAGGAGTATCGCCAGGAATATCGACACAGCGGCGGTGGACAGTGCGGCGTCGGACGGATGCATGGTAACGGACCCTCGATGGGGATGCTCGAGCCGGCGGACGCTATCCGCCGCGCCGGCCCGCCGCAAGTCAGCATCGTTGATCGCAGCATCAGTTTCGATGAGGTGAACGCAAAGATGTGAGCATTGCCCTTCGTTGCGGTACGAACAGCAGTCCTGCGAGCTGCGCCCGGTGGCCTGCTCGCACGTCGATGAAGTGGACTGCTCGAAAAGGGGACATTCACATTTTCGCGGGGATTGTCCCCGCGAAAATGTGAATGTCCCCTTTTTCAGCGGGTGCGCAGGTTGCTCGCGCGGGTGAGGGATTGCTGCCCGAATTTTTCGTGGATGCCGTCGAGCGCCGAATCGAGCTGGGTCGTGGCGGGGTTCTCGGCGGGTGCGAACAGGTCCAGTTGTTGCGCCGGACTCAGGGCGCCAACACCCACGCCGAGCAGGCGGATGGCGGCGCGCGGTTGCGTCTCCAGCCAGCGCCGCAGGAGCTCACGCGCCAGGCTCGCCACCACGCGCGTTTCCTGCGTCGGCGGCGCAAAGCTCTTCTGCCGCGTATAGGTCGTGAAATCGCGCCGCCGGATCTTGACGTGCACTTCGCCCGCGACCAGCTGCTTGGCGCGCATGCGCGCGCAGGTACGGTCGGCCAGCGCCGCGAGCTGGGAATACAGCTGCTCGTGGTCGCGGATGTCGCGCTCGAAGGTTTCCTCGGCGCTGATCGACTTCTCCTCCCAGTCCGCGACCACCGGGCGCTCGTCGATGCCCGCGGCCCGCTCGCGCACGCGCTGCGTATAGCGGCCGAAGATCGGCCACAGCAGGGCATCGGGCGCGCCGCGCAGCTGGCCGAAGGTGTGGATACCGTGCTCCTCGAGCCGCGCGCCGGTCTTGCGGCCGATGCCGAACAGGCGCCGGATGGGCAGCGGATCGAGCACCTGGCTCACCTCGTCGGGCCGGATGACCACCAGCGCATCGGGCTTGCGAAGATCCGAAGCGATCTTCGCCAGCAGCTTGTTGGCCGCGACGCCCACGGACGCCGTGAGCCCCGTCTGCGCGTGGATGCGTTCCTTGATCGAGCGCGCGATGCTCTCCGCATCGCCGAGCAGGCGGATGCTGCCCGTGACGTCGAGGAACGCTTCGTCGAGCGACAGCCCCTCCACCTGGGGAGTGAACTGGTGGAACACCGCGAACACCTGCCGCGAGACCTCCGCGTAGCGGCGCATGCGCGGGGTGATGCAGATGGCATGCGGGCAGCGCTCGAGCGCCTCGCGCATCGGCATCGCCGAATGCACCCCGAACCTGCGCACTTCGTAGCTCGCGGCGGCCACGACTCCGCGCCCGCCCGTGCCGCCCACGATGACGGGCTTGCCTTTCAGCTCGGGGTTGTCGTGCTGCTCCACGGACGCATAGAACGCATCCATGTCGACGTGCAGGATGGCGCGGTGCGCTTCATGAGCCACGGAAGTCTCATCTGCCAGCGGGTTTGTCCGCGCTCTTCGCCGCCGCGGGCGTGGTGACGGTGATGGTGATCTTCTTCGACATCACCGGCGGCGCATGCGGCACGTGCAGATGATCGCCGAGCAACAGCTGCAGCGTGTGCCTGCCCGGCGCAAGGGTGAGCTCGGTTTCGGTCTGCCCCTTGCCGAAATGGACGTGGTTCGCGTCCGTGGGCACGGGTTGGCTCAGGTCCTTCGGGACTTCGGTGTCGATCAGCAGGTGATGGTGGCCCGAGTTCTCGAAGGCGATGCCGGCGGGCGCGATCCCCATGCCCTTCAGGCCGAAGCGCACGCGCACCGGACTCGTGACGGTCGCGCCGTCGGTGGGACTGACGATGTCCACCTCGGCGCCCTTCGGCGAGGCTGTGCGTTCCTGCGCCACGGCCCAATCCACGACCAGGAGCGCGACACCGAGCAGGAGGATCTTGCGCATTGGTTTCTCCAGACGCGGCTCACATCGTGAGCATGACGTAGATCACCATGCCCATGAGCGTGAGCACGAGGCAGATATTGTAGGCGATGAACAGCAGCGAAAACTTGAACATCGTGGCGAGCCGCCCCTGGCGGAAGACCTTGCGCATCGCCTTGTACAGGTAGATCGGCAGGTAGAACACGATCACCGCCAGGAGCAGCCCGCTCAGGGTCTCCCCGCCCGCGAACGTGCTGGTGAGCGCGTCGAACACTTCCTTGAGGCTGAAGAGCAGGAACACGAAGGCGTGGAAGTGCACGAAGAACAGCAGGTGCTCGACATAATAACGGCGCGAGAACGGATACAGACCCTTGTTCGCCAGCGCGAGCAGCGGCAGGAACACGAACATCATCTTCGGCACGTTGTCGAGCAGCGCGCGTCCGAAGCTCATGCCGTTGTCGGCGCTCACCTGTTTGCACGCCCGGCGCATGCGCTGCTCGGCCGCCGCACGGCCCGGCATGTTCACGGTGAACTGGATCCTGTCGCAGGCCTGGTTGAACGTCGCCTCGCGCTCCGCTTCCGGAAGGACGCGGCCTTTGGAGTCGTCCGCGGCGTCGGCGCTCTTCGGCGTCGCGCCAGCAGCCGGCTGCGTCGGCGCCTCCGCGTCTCGTGGTTGTTCCGGCGTCGGCGCGGGCTTTGCTTCGGGCACCTCCACGCCGCGCTCGGACAGCGCCCGCAGCGCTTCGGCCTTGCTTTCGTCCACCTGTCGCTGGATCTCGGCGCGGTCCTCCGGCGTCATGTCGCGCGTATCGATGGCGAGCGGGTCGGCGCCGAAGCTCGCCAGCACGAAAAAGATGATGCTGAGGCCGAGATAGAGCCGGAACGGCGGGATGAAGCGCGCACGCCGGCCCGCAAGGTACTCGTTGGTGAGCAGGCCCGGCTTGAAGAGCAGCGGCCCCATCGTGCGCCACAGCCGCGAATCGAGATGCGTGAGGTCGCCGACTGCCTCGCGGATCAGGTGCCACAGCGAGATGATCCGCACGCGCGCACG
>DASTQG010000458.1:0-2225 GCA_035761885.1 Steroidobacteraceae bacterium
GCGGTTCCGCGTGCGGGCACGGTCGGAGGCCGAGAGGTTCGCCACCGAGCGGCCGTTCAGCGTGTAGCTGCCGTCGCTCGGCGAGTCGAGCAGGCCGAGGATCGAGAGCAGCGTCGACTTGCCGCAGCCCGAGGGACCGGAGATCGCGACGAACTCTCCGCGGCGCACCTCCAGCTCCACTCCCGACAGCGCGTGCGTCTCCACCTCGTCGGTGTGGAATACCTTGGTGACGTTGCTAAGTCGTATCAGCGTATCGGACACGGTCAGCCTCCCAGTTCGCAGGTTTCATAGACGAAGAATGCGAGCACGGCCCACAACCAGGCTTCGCAGGGTGTGCAGCCGCACAGGCCGGACACGCAGGTATCGATGACTGCCTCGAGCATGGTCCTTCACCTCTAGTCGAGGGCGAGCCGGTCGCTGCGTTCGTAGCGGCCGACATCCGAGACGATCACGCGATCGCCGGCCTCCAGGCCCGAGGCGATCACGATGCGATCCACCGAGGCCTTGCCGAAGCGCACGGGGGTGCGCGTTGCATCGCTCGAGCCGGCGAGCCGGAACAGCGTCGCCTCGCTCTCGGGCTGCACGTTGACCGGCCGCGCCACGTGCAGCACGTTCGTGAGCCGCTCGATGTCGATCACGCCTTCCACCGACAGATCGGCGCGCACGCCCGCCGGCAACGGACCGGTGAGCGTGACTTCCACCTTGACCGTGCCGTTCTGCACGGCGGGCTCCACGCGCGCCACTTCGCCGGCGACGACACCGTTGCGCGTGTCGATGCTCGCCGGCAGGCCGACCGCGAGATCTTTCGCGTCGATTTCCGCGATGCGCAGCTCCGCCATCAGCGAGCCGGGCCGCGCCACACGTGCGATGCTCGCACCGAGCGCGAGTTGCTGACCCGCATCGACGCTCAGCGCCTGCAGCACGCCGTCCAGGCCCGCGCGCACCTGCAGCGCGTCGACCTGTCCCTTGCGATGCTCCCAGGCGCGACGCAGCTGTTCCACGCGCGCGAGCTGCGCCCGCAGCTGCGCATCGACCGACTCTTCGAGCTTGATCAGCCGTTCCTGCTCGATCTCCAGCCGCACCGCGAGCTGCTCCGCCGTGAGGCGCGAACGCGCGAGCTGCAACTCCGAGATGATCTTCTGTCCGGCGAGACGCCCTTCCGCTTCCGCCTGCAGGCGCGCGGCTTCCGACTCGGCGCGCGCCTCGGCGATGGTCGCGCGCTGATCGAGCACGTCGCTCTGCAGGCGCACGCGCAGCGAAGCCTGCTCCGCACGCCCGACGTCCAGCGCCCAGCGCGCTTCGTCGGCGAGTTGCTGAACGGCAGGGTTCGACAGTTCGACGAGGACGGTATCGGCCTGCACCTGCGTTCCGGGCCGCACCACCACACGCTCCACGCGACCCTCGACGTCCGCAGCGATCCAGCGTTGCTCGCGCGGCACCAGCACGCCCGCGCCGCGCACGCGCCGCTCCAGGTTGCCGAGCTCCACCGTATCGATGAACAGCGTGCGCGCGTCGACCTCGGGCGCCAGCGGATCGAGCATTGCCACCGCGATCCCAGCCGCGAGGACCAACGCGCCCGCGGCCGACAGCAGAACGAGGCGGCGGCGGCGGCGCTGGTCGATGTCGGTGCGGGGTATGTCCACGGCGGCTCCAAAGAGAACTGCCCTGAACAGAGCACGCGCTGTGCCAGCACCCCCTCCTGGCCCTAACTAGCGGATTTTCATCGTTTTATTTCGCTCGACCGCGCAACCGCCAGGGCGCCGGTGGCCGACCGCGTCCCGCTTCCGGGACGCCTGGGCCCGGGTGAATCCCACGACCGGAACGCCCGGCTCAGCCCTGCCGACGATGCAGACGCTGCAGGAGCCGCCTCTCGCGTTTGTCGGGGCGAGCATCCGGGCGTGGTGTCATCGCCGCTGCGAGCGCCTGGCTTTGGCGCAGCCGTTCGCGTCGCTCGATGCTCTGCGCAGTTTCCTCGTAGCAGGCCTGCGCCGCCGCGGCGGGCCCGCGCCGTTCGGGGAGCGCACGCACCACCACTTCGCGCGCCACCGCACCCTGGGTGATGGCGAGGCGATCGCCGACCGACAGCGAGCGCGAGGGTTTCACGCGTTCGCCGTTCACGTGCACCTTGCCGCCGGCCACTGCCTCGCTCGCCAGAGAACGGCTCTTGTAGAAGCGCGCGCACCAGAGCCACTTGTCGATGCGCGTGCGCGTGGGTAGTTCGCTCA
>DASTQG010000459.1:0-2900 GCA_035761885.1 Steroidobacteraceae bacterium
TCGGTCGACGACAGCGACGAGGATCTCACTTACGGAGCCGGTGCCGGCGTCGTGCTGGGCGATCACTTCAACGTGCGCCTCTCGTACGAGATCATCGACGTGAGCGACGTCGAAGATGCGAACGCCCTGTGGCTGACGGGCGCCTGGCGCTTCTGAAGAAATCCTGAGTTTCATCGCGCCACCCGCGCGATGAGTTGCATGAAGGGACGTTCAGCGATGAACGTCCCTTTCTTTTTCCCTCTCGTCCCTGTTCGGTAATCGCCCCTACGCGAGAGTAGTGGTAAACCCTTAACATAATTCCGGTCTTCCCCTGATCGGCGCGGCGCAGCACGACCGCTAGCATCTGTCGCCAATCGATAAGAGCAACAATACGTTGCAGGGAATTCCTGAGACCGTAATGCAAGGAAAGGTGCTCGTCATCGAGCCCGACCTGCGCCAAGCGGACGTCTGGGCGACGGTGCTGAGTTTCGTGGGATACGAGCCGGTTCTGTTCGGCGATCTCGATCGCATCGAGTGGCCGGCTCCTCGCAACCTCGACTGGTGCGCGATCGTGCTCGGGGCGACGGATTCGCCCGCGAGCCTGCGTCGCTTCTTCCAGCATCTGTGCGCCTACGAGTCGATGGTGCCCGTGATCTGCACCAGCACGGACGATCGGCCCGCGCCTGCGATCGAGTTTCCTCCCGATTGGCCGCGTTTCGAGATCGAGATGCCGGTGCGTCACGCGGCACTCGCAGCCGTGCTCGAGCAAGCCGTCAGATCCGCGACCACTGCGCCGAGTGCGCTCAGCCATCGTCCAGCGGGCCGCTCGCGTGCCATCCAGGAAGTGCACGCGCTCATGGACCTGGTCGCGCCGCACGACACGCACGTGCTGGTGCTGGGCGAATCGGGCACCGGCAAGGAGATGGTCGCGCGGCACATCCACGAAACCTCGCCGCGCGCGGCGGGTCCGTTCGTGCCCGTGAACTGCGGCGCGATACCGGCGGAGCTGCTGGAAAGCGAGCTGTTCGGCCACGAGCGCGGCGCTTTCACCGGCGCGCTGGCCGCGCGCCAGGGACGTTTCGAGTTCGCCAACGGCGGCACGCTGTTCCTCGATGAAATCGGCGACATGAGCCTGCCGATGCAGGTGAAGATCCTGCGCGTGCTGCAGGAACGCACCATCGAGCGCGTGGGCAGCAATCGCAGCATGCGTTGCGACGTGCGCATCATCGCCGCCACGCACCGCGACCTCGAGGCTGGCATTCGCGACGGCTGGTTCCGCGAGGACCTGTTCTATCGCCTGAATGTCTTCCCGATCCAGATGCCGGCGCTGCGCGAACGCCTGGAAGACCTGCCGCTGCTCATCGAGCAGCTGAACCTGCGCCTCAGGCACATGGGGCGCGAAACGGTCGACCTCACGTCCGCGGCCGTGGCATCGCTGTCGAGCTACGGCTGGCCGGGTAACGTGCGCGAGCTGTCGAACCTGCTCGAGCGCCTGAGCATCCTGCATCGGGGGCGGCGCATCGACCTCGACAACATCCCGGAACGCTATCGCAGCGCGTCGCGCGTCGCGCGCGCGGCGCCCCCACCGATCGCAGCCAGAAACGGCAACACCGGTGGGATGGTCAACGGTTCGCACCCGGCGACGCACACCACCGCCCCACCGGCGAACGGCTCGGCGGCGGAGTTCATGGAACATGCCGTGGAGCTCGCCTGGCCGGAACACGGCCTGGACCTGAACGATCACCTGAGCACCATCGAGGTGTCGCTCATCCGGCGCGCGCTGACGCAATCGCACGGCACCGTCGCCGAGGCCGCGCGCCTGCTCGGCATCGGCCGCACCACGCTGGTCGAGAAACTGCGCAAGCATCGCCTCGCGGACCCCTCGGCGGCCTGAGGGCGAAAAGGGGACATTCACATTTTCGGCGGGGACTGTCTCTCATTTCCGTCTTCGGAAATGGTGACTGTCCCCTTTCCCCGAAAATGTGAATGTCCCCTTTTCGCAGAGCCGGGAGCGAACTTACGAGCGCTGTCGCATTCCAAGTCGGCCGGCGACTTTCCGCCCGCGACAGGAGCCCGCTGTGACGAATCGATCCGGTGCCGTGTGGACTGCCTTGCTGAGCGTCGCGGCCGTGACGAACGCGGCCGTCGCGGACGAATTGCTCGATTCCGCTCCCGTCGCGTACGTGGTGATCTACAAGCCCGGGCCCGCCTGGGCACCTGGCAAACCCATTTCGGAACAGCCGCCGAAGGAGCACGGCCGCTACATGCTCGATCTCTACGAGCAGGGAGTGCTCGAGCGCGCGGGCGCGTTCCTCGACGATGCGGGCGGCATGGTGCTGCTCAAGGTCAAGGACGCGGCGCAGGCAAAGGCGATCGCCGACGCCGATCCGGCAGTGAAGGCCGGCGTGTTCGCGTACGAGATCCATCCGTGGCGCATGGTGCCGTGGGACAAATACCTGGAGCGCCGCCGCGCGCGCCAGCAGCAGCAACAGCAACAGCAGTAGTCGCCACCTGGCCGCGTGAGCGCGCGGCGAGCGGGTCTTCTGGGACGAGCAGTCCGTTGCTGCGTTCTCCCGGCGCTGCGACGACAATGCGCGGCACATCGGCCACAGAGTCGAAGGGAGACCACACGATGCGGACTTGCGTCCTGATGGTGAGCTGCGCGCTGGCGCTTTCGGTCCACGCCAGGGAACAGGGAGCCGACCCGCTGCGGCCATCGGTCGTGCGCTATGGCGCGACGCTCGCACAGACGCGAGCCGCGCTCGATGGCGTCTGTCGCACCATCAACGTGCGGCGCATCTCGCCGCCGGCGCGCGTCCTGCGCGCGCAGGTGAAGCGCGAACAGTTGCAACTCGACTGCGACGGGTTTCCCTACCAGGGGGCACCCCGCTGGGCGGAGTTCGTGTTCGCGGACGATTCGC
>DASTQG010000460.1:0-7439 GCA_035761885.1 Steroidobacteraceae bacterium
CGCGCGTGATCGGCTGCCGATAGGCGATGAGCGCGAGCGTTTCGAGCATCGCGCGCGAGTAGCGCGTCGGCCGTTCCTGCCACAGGCGCGACACCGGCTCGGTCATGGTCCGGCGCACCTGCACCCGAAAGCCGCTCGCGACCTTCTTCAGCTCGATGCCGCGCTCGGCGTAGTCCGCCTCGAGTCCGTCGAGGGCGGCACGCACGTCGTCCTCGCTCGGCCGCTCGCGCTCGTCGAACAGCTCCGTGAGCTGCTCCACGTTGAGCGGACGGCCGGCCGCGAGCAGCGCGGCCTCCACGACGTTCTTCAGGTACTGTCCATGCATCGAGGGGTTCCTCAGTTCTCGATCGCGCCGGGCGCATCGTCGCCGGTGTTGTCGGCGACCACCACGAGGTTCGGCGTGCCGCTGCCGGGGCGCACGTGAATGGGTTGGTAGGCTTCGGCCTGCACCACTTCGATCAGGCCTTCGCGCGTGAGCTCCAGGACGGCGATGAAAGTCACCGTCACGCCCATGCGCCCCTCCTCGGGGCGGAACAGCTTCACGAACTCGACGAAGCTCGCTTCGCGCAGCTGGCTCAGGATGTCCGCCATGCGCTCGCGCACCGACAGGCGCTCGCGCTGCACGTGGTGGTGCGCGAACATGGCCGAGCGCGCCAGCACGTCCTTGAATGCGACCAGCATCTCCTGCAGCGTCACCTGCGGCACGAGCTTGACCACCTTGCGCTCGGTGACTTCGGCGCTCGCGAGCCAGCCGTCGCGCTCCAGCCGCGCCAGCCGGTCGATGTCCTCGGCCGCCTTCTTGAATCGTTCGTATTCCTGCAGCCGTCGCACCAGCTCCGCGCGCGGATCTTCTTCCTCGAGCTGGCCCTCGGCGTGCGCGCGCGGCAGCAGCATGCGCGACTTGATCTCCGCGAGCATCGCGGCCATCAGCAGGTATTCGCCCGCGAGCTCCAGCTCGAGCTCCTGCATGAGCTCGATGTACTCCATGTACTGCTTGGTGATGCTGGCGATGGGAATGTCGAGGACGTCGAGATTCTGGCGGCGGATCAGGTACAGCAGCAGGTCGAGCGGACCCTCGAAAGCTTCGAGGAACACTTCGAGCGCCTGCGGCGGGATGTACAGATCGCGCGGCAGCTGCGTGAGCGGCTGGCCCTCCACCATCGCGAAGGGCATCTCGCCCTGCTCGGGCGCCGCTTCGGGCGGTGGCGGCGCGGGCGGCGTGGTGTCGACGAGTCTCAGGTCAGGTCTCACGGCGTGGTCTATCCTTCTCTCAGCGGCGGCCATCAGCGGTAGTTGAGGCCCATCGCCTCGCGCACGTCGTTGAGCGTCTGGCGCGCCGCTTCGCGCGCCTTCTCGCATCCCTCGTCAATGATGCCACGAACCAGATCCGGATTGTCCTCGTATTCCAGCGCGCGCTTGCGGATCGTGGCGATCTCCTCGACCACCTTTTCGATCAGAGGCTTCTTGCAGTCGAGACAGCCGATGCCGGCGGAGCGGCAGCCCTGCTGCACCCACTCCTTCGTCTCCTCGTTGGAATAGATCTTGTGCAGGTCCCACACCGGACACTTGTCCGGATCACCCGGGTCGCTGCGGCGCACGCGCGCAGGATCCGTCTGCATCGCCTTGAGCTTCTTCGCGACTTCCTCGGGGTCCTCGCGCAGGCCGATGGTGTTGCCGTAGGACTTCGACATCTTGCGGCCGTCGAGGCCCGGCACGCGCGGCGTGGACGTGAACAGCACCTGGGGCTCGGGCAGGATGCTCACGCCGGTGCCTTCCAGGTAACCGAGCAGCCGCTCGCGGTCCGCTACCGTGATGCGAGCGTTCGCCTCGACCAGCGCGCGTGCCTTCTCGAGCGCCTCGGGATCGCCGGCCTCCTGGTACTTGCGCCGCAGCTGGCGGTAGAGCGCAGCGTTGCGCGAGCCCAGGCTCTTGATCCCCTTCTCGGCCTTCTGCTCGAAGTCCGGCTCGCGGCCGTAGAGGTGATTGAATCGCCGCGCGATCTCGCGGGTGATCTCCACGTGCGAGGCCTGGTCCTCGCCCACCGGCACGAAGCTCGCCCGATACAGCAGGATGTCCGCGCTCTGCAGCACCGGGTAGCCGAGAAAGCCATAGGTCGCCAGGTCCTTCTCCCGCAACTGCTCCAGCTGGTCCTTGTACGTGGGCACGCGCTCGAGCCAGCCCAGCGGAGTGATCATCGACAGCAGCAGGTGCAGCTCGGCGTGCTCGGGGACGCGCGACTGCACGAACAGGGTCGACACGCCCGGATTCAGACCGGCGGCCAGCCAGTCGATGAGCATGTCGCGTGCATGGTCCTGCAGCTGCGCGGTGTCCTCGTAGCCCGTGGTCAGCGCGTGCCAGTCGGCGATGAAGAAGTAGCAATCGTACTGGTACTGCAGCTCGATCCAATTCTTGAGCGCGCCGTGGTAGTTGCCCAGGTGCAGCAGGCCGGTGGGCCGCATGCCCGAGACCACGCGTTTATTGCCTGGTTGCGCCGCCAAGGCGACCTCCCCGGTTGCGGACGTTCGCGCCGGCGCAGTGTGCTAGAAAGTACTTCAAGTGTTCCAACATAAGGCGTTGTTTCGCCTTGCCTATCTGGCGGCGACCCAGCGCCTCGTGGGGGGATTATACGCAACTGCGCCGCGCCTCAGGCGCGTCGAGCGCGGAGCCGTTCATGCCGGGCTGGCTCAGGCGAAGATGGCGCTCGCATCGCCGCGGCCCTGGCGCACGAGCACCGGCGCATCTCCCGAAAGGTCGATCACGGTGGTCGGCTCCACACCGCAGTTGCCGCCGTCGAGCACCACGTCGACCTGGTGCTCCAGGCGCTCACGGATTTCGCGCGCGTCGGTCATCGCGACTTCGTCGCCAGGCAGCAGCAGCGTCGAGCTCATGATCGGCGCGCTCAGCTCCGAGAGCAGCAGCTGCGGTACCGGGTGATCCGGCACCCGGATGCCGATCGAGCGCCGGCGCGGGTTCTGCAGGCGCTTGGGCGTCTCGCGCGTGGCTTTCAGCAGGAACGTGAAGGGACCGGGAGTGAACTTGCGCAGCAGGCGGTACTGGCTGTTGTCGACGCGCGCGTAGCGCGAGATCTCCGACAGGTCCCGGCACACGAGCGTGAAGTGATGATGGCGGTCGGCCTCGCGGATACGCCGGATGCGCTCCATCGCGTCCTTGTCTCCCAGGTGACACCCCAGCGCGTAGCACGAGTCGGTCGGGTACACGATGACGCCGCCGCCACGGATGATCTCGGCCGCACGGCGCACCAGCCGCAGCTGGGGAGTCTGCGGATGAATCTCGAACAGCTGACTCATGGGGTGGGCGGACCCGGGATGCGAACTTTGGGGCGTGAAGCGGTTCCGATATGATACGCGGCCTTTCCGGCCCACCCACCTGCCGCCCACGAATGCAGACCCTGGTCGATTTCCTGCCGCTGATCGCGTTCTGGGTCAGCCTGAAACTCGCTGGCATCTATGTCGCCACCGGCGTCTTCATCGTCGCCTGCGCGGGTCAGATCGCCTGGCATCGCTGGAAGACCGGCAAGGTCAAGACGCTGCACTGGGTGATGGGCGTGCTGGTGCTGGTGTTCGGCCTTGCAACGCTGCTGCTCAGGGACCCGCGCTACATCCAGTGGAAGACCTCGATCTTCCTGTGGGTGGTGGGCGTGGCGTTCCTGGTGAGCCACTTCGTGGGTGCGAAGCCGCTGGCACAGCGTTTCCTCGAGAGCGTGCTGGGCGAGCATCTCGCGCCGCGCCCGGCGCGCACCTGGCACACGCTGAATATCGCCTGGGTCGCATTCCTCGGCGCGCTCGGCGCCCTGAACCTGTACGTCGCCTACAACTTCAGCCAGAGCACATGGGCGGATTACAAGGTGTTCGGCCAGTTCGTGCTCATGCTGGCGTTCGTGTTTCCCCAGGTCCTGTGGCTGATGCCGAAGGAACAACCCGCGGAGAGCGGCAAGTGAGCCTCGCAACGGCCGACACGCGCGTCGCGCGCATCCGCGCATGCCTGGAGCGTCAGCTGGCGCCGCTCGCGCTGGAGCTGGTCGATGAAAGTCATCTGCACGCTGGCCACGCGGGCGCACGCTCCGGACGCGGTCACTATCGCGTGCGCATCGTCTCCGCCGCCTTTGCCTCTCTGCCCACGATCAGGCGCCACCGGATGGTGTACGAGGCCCTCGGCCCGATCATGGAGCAGGACGTTCACGCTCTTTCCATCGAAGCGCTGGCGCCGTCCGAAGTGCGCCAGCCTTAACGCTCACCACCCGAGGGGTTTCATGAAAAAGCACATCGCACTCTGCGCGCTGATCGCCGGCGCGGCGCTGCTCACGGCCTGCGCAAAGAAAGACGGCGACGCGTCTGCCGAGGCCGGGAAGGAAGTGGTTGCGGTCGCCACGATCGACGGCAAGCCGATCAGCAAGGAACTGTTCGAGTTCTACGCCGCCAACGTCGCCCGCAAGCCGGTGGCCGATCTCACGCCGGAGCAGAGGGAGGCCGTGCTCGAGGATCTCATCGGCCGCTACGTTCTCGCCGACACGGCGCAGAAGGCCGGGCTCGACAAGGACCCGGAAGTCGCCGGTGCCCTCGAGCTCACGCGCGTGAACCTGCTGATGCAGGCCGCCGTGAAGAAAGAGCTCGCGACCAAGCCCACCGACCAGGAAATGCGCGCCGAGTACGAGAAGTGGGTGGCCGCGCAGCCCAAGTACGAGTACCGCGCACGCCACATCCTGGTGGCTACCGAGCCGTTCGCGCAGTCGTTGATCGAGCGCATCAACAAGGGCGCGAGCTTCGCTGACATCGCCAAGAAAGAATCCATGGACGGCTCCAAGGCCCAGGGCGGCGACCTCGACTGGTTCGCGCCGAACATGATGGTCAAGCCGTTCGCCGACGCCGTGATGGCGCTAGAGAAGGGCAAGATGACGCAGAAGCCGGTGCAGACGCAGTTCGGCTGGCACATCATCAGGCTCGAGGACACGCGCGACCTGCAGGTGCGCGATTTCGAGCAGATGAAGGGCGAGATGGAGCGCGCGGTTCAGCAGAAAAAGGTGGAGACCTATCTCGAAGGGCAGAAGAAAGCCCGCACCATCGAGAAGAAGCTCGACTCGGCCACCGCCGCGACGCCGCCCGCCGACGCGAAGCCTGCGCCTTCGCCCACCGGCCCGGGCTGAGGAATCAGCCCTCCAGCAGCCGAAGGAACTCTTCCTCGGCGAGGATGCGAACGCCGAGGGATTGCGCCTTGGCGAGCTTCGAGCCCGCGTCCGCGCCCGCCACCACGAAATCGGTCTTCTTCGACACGCTGCCACTGACCTTGCCGCCCAGCGCCAGGATGCGCTCCTGCGCCTCCTCGCGCGTCATCGAGGTCAGCGTGCCGGTCAGCACGAACGTCTTGCGCGCGTACGGCGCATCGCTCGCTGCCGCCGGCTTGTCGGTCCGCGGCCAGCGCACGCCGCGCTCGCGCAGCTGATCGATCACCTCGCGGTTGTGCGCCTCCTGGAAGAAGTGCTGAATGCTCGCGGCCACGATCGGCCCGACGTCTGAAACGCGTTCGATGTCCTCGACGCTGGCCGCCAGCAGCGCGTCCAGGTCGCCGAAGTGCTCGGCGAGCGAGCGCGCGGTCGCCTCGCCGACGTGCCGGATGCCGAGCGCGTAGAGAAAGCGCGGCAGAGTCGTGTTCTTGCTCTTCTCGAGCGAGGCGACCAGGTTGCGAGCACTCTTCTCCCCCATGCGCTCGAGCGCCAGGAGCTTGTCCTCGTCGAGCAGGTAAAGGTCAGCGGGCGTGCGCACGATCTCTGCGTCCACCAGCTGATCGACCAGCTTGTCGCCCAGGCCTTCGATATCCAGGGCGCGCCGGCTCGCGAAGTGCAGCAGCGTCTGCTTGCGTTGCGCGGGGCAGAACAGGCCACCAGTGCACCGCCAGTCGGCGCTGTCTTCCTCACGCTCGATCTTGCTGGAGCACACCGGGCAGTGCCCGCCGAGCTGGCGCAACAGATCGAAGGGCTCGCCGACGTTGGCCGGGCGTTTCTCGAGCACGACTGCGACCACCTCGGGGATCACGTCACCGGCCCGGCGCACGATGACGGTGTCGCCGACGCGCACGTCCTTGCGCCGGGTCTCGCCCTCGTTGTGCAGGGTAGCGTTGCTGACCGTGGTGCCGCCGACGAACACGGGCCTGAGCTTCGCGACCGGCGTCAGGCGCCCGGTTCGGCCGACCTGGATGTCGATGGCGAGGACCTCGGTCGTCTGCTCCTGCGCCGGGTACTTGTGCGCGACCGCCCAGCGCGGCTCGCGCGTCACGAACCCGAGCCGCTTCTGCAGCGCGAGCGAGTTCACCTTGTAGACCACGCCGTCGATGTCGAACGGCAGCGTGTCGCGCCGTGCGCCGATGTCGCGATGAAAGTCGATCAGTTCCGCGGCGCCCCGCGCCACGGCGCGATGCTCGGACACCGGCAGCCCCATCGCGTCGAGCGCGTCGAGCGTGGCCGAATGCGTCGCCGGGACCGCCCAGCCCTGCACCTCGCCCAGCCCGTAGGCGAAGAAGCTCAACGGCCGCTTCGCCGTGAGTGCGGGATCCAGAGCGCGCACGATGCCCGCGGCGGCGTTGCGCGGATTGACGAACGTCTTTTCGTTGCGCGCGCCCGCGGCGATCAGGGCGCGCTGCTGCTCGTTGAGCTTCTCGAAGTCGTCGCGGCGCATGAAGATCTCGCCACGCACTTCGAGGACGCGCGCCGCCACGCCACGCAGCCGCTCGGGAATGACCTTGATGTTGCGGATGTTGGCGGTCACGTCCTCGCCGGTCTCGCCATCGCCGCGCGTCGCCGCCTGTCGCAGCACGCCGCCCTCGTAGCGCAGGTTGATCGCGAGGCCGTCGAACTTGAGCTCACACGCATATTCCACGGGCGGCTCGCCGTCTCGCAGGGCCAGCTCGCGGCGCACCCGCGCGTCGAAGGTTGCCGCGCCGCTCGACTCGGTGTCGGTCTCGGTGCGGATGGAGAGCATCGGAACGGCGTGGCGAACCGGCGTGCGCCCCTCATGCGCCGTGCCACCGACGCGCTGCGTCGGCGAGTCGGCGCTGCGCAGCTCCGGATGCTCAGCCTCGAGAGCCTGCAGCTCGCGGAACAGCCGATCGTAGTCCGCATCCGTGATTTCCGGATCCGCCAGCACGTAGTAGCGATGGTTGTGATGCTCGAGCTGCCGGCGCAGCTCCGCCACGCGCTCGCTCGGCGACTGGCTCATTGACCCTGGCGCATCCAATCGGCGACGTCGGCCCTCAGGTCGGCCAGTCGTTGCGGGCTGAGCGGCGCGCCGCGCTCATCCTGCAAGGTGCCATGCAGTGTCGTCGCGAGGGTGCGCGCGGTGCCGAGCATGTCCTCGACCGTCGCACTGCCGTCCGGCGTGGCGCTCAGGACCGTGAAGAATGAGACACCGGGGAACCTGCGGCCATCGATC
>DASTQG010000461.1:0-7324 GCA_035761885.1 Steroidobacteraceae bacterium
CTGCAGGAAGGCAGCGTCGTCAAGGGTGTGGTCAAGAACCTCACCGATTACGGCGCGTTCGTGGACCTCGGCGGCATCGACGGCCTGCTGCACATCACGGACATGGCGTGGAAGCGCGTCAAGCACCCGTCGGAAGTCGTCAAGGTCGGCGACGAGATCGACGTGCGAATCCTCAAGTTCGATCGTGAGCGCTCGCGCGTCTCGCTGGGCCTGAAGCAACTGGGCGCGGACCCGTGGCAGGCGATCTCGCGCCGCTACCCGCCCAACACCCGTCTCTTCGGCAAGGTCACGAACATCGCCGACTACGGCTGCTTCGTGGAGATCGAGGAGGGCGTGGAAGGCCTGGTGCACGTGTCCGAGATGGACTGGACCAACAAGAACGTGAACCCCGCCAAGGTGGTGCACGTGGGCCAGGAAGTGGAAGTGATGGTGCTGGACATCGACGAGGAGCGCCGCCGCATCTCGCTGGGCCTGAAGCAGTGCAAGGCCAATCCGTGGAAGGAGTTTGCGGACAACTACAACCGCGGCGACAAGGTGGCCGGACAGATCAAGTCGATCACCGACTTTGGCATCTTCATCGGCCTGCCGGGCGGCATCGACGGCCTGGTGCACCTCTCCGACATCTCCTGGGACGTCCCCGGCGAGGAAGCGGTGCGCAATTTCCAGAAGAGCCAGCAGCTCGAGGCGATGGTGCTCACCATCGACCCGGAGCGCGAGCGCATTTCGCTCGGCATCAAGCAGCTGGCGAAGGATCCGTTCTCCAGCTACCTGGCCGATCATCCCAAGGGCAGCATCGTCACGGGCACCGTGCGCGAAGTGGATGCCAAGGGCGCGGTGATCGACCTCGGTAACGGCGTGGACGGGCACCTGCGCGCCTCCGAGCTGTCGCGCGATCGCGTCGAGGACGCGCGCACCATGCTCAAGGTCGGCGACCAGGTGGAGGCGAAGTTCACCGGTGTGGACCGCAAGGGCCGCAGCATCTCGCTGTCGATCAAGGCCAAGGAGGCCCATGAGGAGGCCGAGGCGGTGCAGAACTACAAGACCACCGAGTCGTCGTCCGGGACGAGCCTGGGCGACCTGCTCAAGGAGCACATCGGCGGGCAGGACTGATCCTGCCCCCCGATCGACCCCGGCCGCCACAGCCCGAGGCCCGCATGACGAAATCGGAACTCATCGAGATCATCACTGCGAAACAGAAGCATCTGCCCGCCAAGGACGTGGAGCTCGCGCTCAAGCAGATCCTGGAAATCATGAGCGATGCGCTCGCGCAGGGCGAGCGCATCGAGATCCGGGGATTCGGCAGCTTCTCATTGCACTTCCGTCCGCCGCGCCAGGGCCGCAACCCGAAGACGGGCGAGGCGGTGGCGCTCGCGGGCAAGTACGTGCCGCACTTCAAGCCGGGCAAGGACCTGCGGGAGCGCGTGAACGAAGGTGCCGACCTTCCGATTCACGACTAGCCGCAACTGATGGCTGTGGAAGGCGCACGGCGCCCTCCACAGTGGATCGTCCGGTGAGTTACTCGATGACTCCGCAGGCGATGCGCGCGCCCGAGCCGCCCGAGGGCTGCGTCTTGTAGTCGTCGGGTTTCTCGTGCACCACGACGGCCTTGCCGGCCAGGTCAGTGGACCCACCATCGCGCAGTGTCGCACCGACCGCACGCGTATCCACCTGTGCGCTGCCCTTGTCGTCCGCCGATACGTTGTACATGTCGCCGGCGTGATGCTCGGGCACGTCCGGGTTGCCGTGAGGCTGTTGCGTCGGGTTGAAATGCTCGCCCGCGCTGCTCGCATCCGGCGCACTGCAATCGCCCTTCTCGTGGACGTGCACCGCGTGCTCGCTGTTGGGCTTCAATCCCGTGAGCTGTCCGGTGACGCGCACGGCACCCTGATCGGCGGTGAGCGTGAGCTCGCCGGTGGCGGTGTTGTTGCTCGTCGGGTTGACTACTGCGCGCGCCGTCATCGGGGCGTCGGTGCCGCTCGCGGTATCGCTGGCCGGTGCGGTCGCGGACGCATCCGCGGGCGGGGCCTGCGGCGCGGGCTCCTCGCGCCTGTCGCAGGCGCACAGCAGCGCAGCCGCGGTGATCAACAGAACGGGTCGGATCATGATGACACTCCTTGTCGTCCGAACGCCAACCGTAACGCCGCGCAGCGACGGTGTCCGCAGGGCGCGCTCCGCGGTTCGGCGTAGGAACGCACTGACGCGCGCGCGGGGGGCGGTGATACAGTGCACGTCGATATGCCGCGCCCGCTCTTCTTCGTCTGCATCCTGCTGGTGTTCGCGCTGGGCGCCGCCATCGCGGCCGTCAATCCACAGGCGCTGCGTGTCGAGCTGCTGTTCGCCGAAGTGGAGCTCACGCGCGGGCAGTGGCTGATAGTCGCATTCCTTTGCGGCTGGCTCGCAGGCGTGCTGAGCGCCTGGCAGTTCGTGCGCCGCCTGACGCGCGAACGCGCGGAACTGCGCCGCCACCTGCGCCTCGCCGAGGCTGAGCTCAAGAACGTGCGCCCGCTGTCCCGCGATGGAGTTTGAATCGCCTGCAATCGTGGCGATCCTGCTGGCGGCCGCGGGCTTCACCGGCTGGTACGTGGGCCGACGCGCTCAGCGCGCGGCGCGGCGCCAGGCGCGCCGGCGCCTTCCGGCCGATTACTTCGCGGGTCTGAACTTCCTGATCAACGAGCAGCCCGACCGCGCCGTCGAAGTGTTCACGCGCATGGTCGACGTGGACAAGGAAACGGTGGAGATCCACTTCGCGCTCGGCAGCCTGTTCCGCCGCCGTGGCGAGGTGGACCGTGCGATCCGTGTGCACCAGAACATTCTCGACCGGCCCAAGCTCGATCCGGAGCAGCGCGAGCTTGCGCTGCTCGAGCTGGCGATCGACTACCTGCGCGCAGGCCTGCTGGACCACTCCGAGCGGCTGTTCCAGGCGCTGCTGGAGTCCGATACCTATCGCGTCACGGCACTGCGCTCGCTGACTCGCATCTACGAGCAACAGCGCGACTGGCAGCAGGCCATAGCAACGCACCGGCAGCTCGACGCGAGTGGCGGCGGGGAGCCGAGCTCGGCCATCGCGCACTACTACTGCGAGCTGGCGGAAGCGGCGCGCGTGCAGGGCGACATCGACGAAGCTCGCGCGCATTTGCGTTCAGCGCGTCGCGAGCGGCGGCGGTTCTCGCGAGCGGCAATGGTGCGTGCCGAGCTGGCGGCAGCGGCAGGGGAGTTCGTGCTCGCGAGCCGGCTATTGCGCATCGCGCTCAAGCGCAGCCCCGTACTGCTCTTCGAAGTGTTGCCGCGGCTGCAGCAGGTCTGCGAGCGCCTGGGAAACGATGAGCCGCTGGAAGCGGTGATTGCTACCTGGAATCGCGACCGCAAGAAGCAGGCCGAGCTGGCCCAGGCGCTGATTCTCACGGATGTGCTCAAGACACCGACGGCCCTTGCGGCCGTGCGCGAGTACATTCTCGGCGACAGCATCCTCCAGGATCTGTTGCAGCCGCTGATCTCAACGGCCGAGCCGCCGCCCGAGACCTGGCGGCGCATGGCGCGCGTGCTCGCGCGCGTCCTGGGCCGTGGGCCGCGGTATCAATGTCGAGAGTGTGGTTTCGGCAGCCAGACGTGGTTCTGGCAATGCCCCGGGTGCAAGGCCTGGGACAGCATGCATCCGCACGTCACGCCGACAGCGGCGCCGGCGCCCGGCTCCGCTTACTAGCCGCCAAAATCCTCCAAACGCACACGATTCCCGCATGGGCAGCGCGTCTGCGCGTGTGGATAGTGTTCGCCGCGCGCGGGTGGACAGGTACCGCGGCGCGAATCGCGATTCCATTTTTCCCTCTCATGGAGGAGTTTTCCGATGAACCAGTCTCTCGTTTCATTGCTGCTCGCCACGTTGCTGCTGCCCTGCCTCGCGTGTGCAGGGCCCGTGGACGTCAACACCGCGGACGCCAAGACCCTCGCGCGCGAGCTGAAAGGGATCGGCCTCGCGCGCGCGCAGGCGATCGTCGACTACCGCGCCAAGAACGGGCCCTTCAAGAGCGCGGACGAGCTCTCGCGCGTCAAGGGCATCGGGCAGCAGGTGGTGGAGCAGAACCGCGCCAACATCCGCGTGGAAAAAAGCGACAAGGCATCGAGCGTCGCGGCCAGCGAGAAGGCCAAGAAGGACTGACACATTCCCCGCCCCCCGCACATCCGGGGGTTTGGCGCGTGGCCGGGCCGCAAAGCGCGGCCACGCGCCGCTTTTTCGGTATCATCTGCGGCCCTGATGAGATCTCGCCGCGCGGCCTTGCGGCACCGGCGAGCCAGAGGCCTGCAATGTCCCCAGTAAGGTCGAACTACACGCCGATTCGCGCCGCCGTGTTCCCCGTCGCGGGGCGCGGCACCCGTTTCCTTCCGGCCACCAAGGCCAGTCCCAAGGAAATGCTGCCCATCGTCGACAAGCCGCTGATCCAGTACGCAGCCGAGGAGGCACTCTCCGCGGGAGCGCGCAATCTCGTGTTCATCACCGGCAGCTCCAAGCGTGCGATCGAGGATCACTTCGATTCCGATCGAGAGCTCGAGGCGGCGCTCGAGGCGCAGGGCAAGCAGGAGTTGCTCGATTCGCTGCGCGGCATCCTGCCTTCCTGGGCCAGCTGCGTGTACATCCGCCAGCCCGCGCCGCTCGGTCTCGGTCACGCAGTGCTGTGCGCGCGGCCCGTGGTGGGACACGAGCCGTTCTTCGTGCATCTCGCCGACGACCTCATCGATGCGCAGACCCCGTGCCTCAAGCAGATGGCGGACGTGTATCGCGAACGCCAGGCGAGCGTGCTCGGCGTGCAGGTCGTGCCGCGCAACGAGACCGACAAGTACGGCATCGTCGCGGTGGATGCGGCCGAAGGCCGGGTCAGCCGCGTCGCGAGCATCGTCGAAAAACCCAAGCCTGCGGCCGCACCGTCGACGCTCGCCGTCGTAGGCCGCTACATCCTCACGCCTGCGATCTTCGACCGGCTGGAAACGACCGGACGCGGCGCGGGCGGCGAGATCCAGCTCACCGATGGCATCGCGGCGCTGCTGGGCCAGGAAGAGGTGTACGCGTACGAGTTCGAGGGCAAGCGCTACGACTGCGGCAGCAAGCTCGGCTATCTGCAGGCCACGGTGGAGTACGCGCTGAACCACTCGGCGCTCGGCAAGGAATTCGAGAAGTACCTGCTGGAGCTGGCCGAGTCGCGTCGCGACCGCGGCTGACAACGCGCAGCGGCTGCGGCGCCGCTCAGTTCCTTGCGGCAAAACGGCTGTTGAGCCGGAACTCGATCGGCACCGTGACCAGCATCGGTCGCGCGATGCCGTTCTCCACGTGCGGACGAAAGCGCGTGCGTTTCACAGCCTCGCAGGCCGCCTGATCGAGAAGCTCGTGTCCACTGGACTGCTCGACTTCCACGCGCGCCGCCTGTCCCACCACGTCGACGACGGCCTTCACGAGCACCACGCCTTCCTGGCGCTTGCGACGCGCGAGCGACGGATACGCCGGACGCGGCGGAGTCAGGTATTCGACTTCTGAAACGACGACCGGCGCATCGCCTGAAGGAAGCAGGGATGGCGCGGCGGGGCTCTTGGCGTCGACCGTGAGCGCGCTATTCGGGGGCTCGTGCCAGCGAATCTCGAAATCGGGCGCAATGAGCTCGATGCGCGGGGGCTCGATGAGCGGCTTGGGTGGAGGAGGCAGCTCTGCCTGGGGCTCCACCTCTGTGATCAGGGCAACCTGCAACGCAGCGGCCCGGGCGACATCGGGCGGCGCCAGCTGCATTTTGGCCATGACGCCGATCAGGGCGATGTGACCGAGCACGACGCCGGCCAGCGTAGCGCCCCGAGTCCCTCGCTCGGCGCCATATGGTCGCGACGTCGTAGTCATCCGGACCCTGGGCGGTTGCAAATGAGAATGAGTCGCAATTATAGTCCATCCCCGTCCCGAGGGGCAGTCCCCGTCGGGACTGTCCATAAAGCCAGCCATCCCTCTGCCCGCGGGGAAAGCCAGCCACCACAAGAAACCGGCTCACGGAGGCTTGGCTTCGCATATGCGTATCGACAAACCCAGTTCACGGGGACCCCTTCCTTCCCTCACCGCGGCCATCAGCCTGACGCTGGCCAGCGCAGCGGCAGCGGCCCAGACCGCCGAAACGAGCGAGCCGCCGCGCCAGCTCCCGAAGGTCTCCGTCGAGGCGGACGAGCCTGAGACCTACCAGACACCGCGGGTTTCCTCCGCGAAGATCACCACGCTGCTGCGCGACGAGCCGCGCACGATCACCGTGGTTCCGCAGAAGCTCATCGAGGAGCGCGGCGCGGCCACACTGGGGGAAGCTCTGCGCAACGTTCCCGGCATCACGCTGGTCGCGGGCGAGGGCGGCGGTGCCCGCGGCGATCAGTTCCGCATTCGCGGCTTCGCGGCGCAGAACGACATCTTCTTCGACGGCATGCGCGAGGTGGCGCAGTTCTCCAACCGCGATCCGTTCAATCTGCAGGCGGTGGAGATCGCGAAAGGCCCCGACTCCGCGTTCGGGGGCCGTGGCTCGACCGGCGGCTCGATCAACCAGGTGAGCAAGCTCCCGATCCTCGAGCAGGCTCTCTCCTCGACGCTCGCCGTGGGGACCGAGTCCTATGTCCGCGCGACGGGCGACCTGAGTCAGCCCTTCGGCGAAGGCGCCGCGCTGCGCCTGAATGCGATGTATCACGACCAGGAAGTCGAGGGCCGCGACGGGGTCACGAACTCGCGCTGGGGCATCGCGCCGACGATCGGCTTCGGCCTGGATTCGCCCACGCGCCTGATCCTGGGTTACTACCATCTCGACCAGGACAACATCACCGACTACGGCCTGCCGACCACGGCGGGCGAGCTGGTCGTCGACGTTGATCGCAGCAACTGGTACGGCTTCGACGGCCTGAACGCGGAGGATTCCAGGGCGGACGTGGGTACCGCGCGCGTCGAGCACGACGTGAACGACCGCGTGAGCCTGCGCAGCCAGTTCCGTTACGCGGAGAACGACCTGTGGTCGATCGTGACGCCGCCGCGCAACGCGAACGAGGCCGCGAACACCGTGACGCGCAATCCCAACGTGCGCGACTCCGTCAACACGCTCGCGATCAACCAGACCGACGCCACCATCAGGCTCGGCAGCGGCGCGATCGAGCATACGGTCGTCACGGGTTTCGAGGTGAGTCGCGAGCTCTACAAGACCCGAGCCTACACGCTCGCGCCTGCAGCGCCGCTCGACAATCTGACCGACCCGGACCCGAACACTCCGTACGACCCGACCTTCAATGACAACGGCAGCACGGAAAACACCGGTGACACGCTGGCCGCGTTCCT
>DASTQG010000462.1:0-5557 GCA_035761885.1 Steroidobacteraceae bacterium
CGCATACCCATCCAGGCGGCGGGCGTGGCGATCGACGTCGGCGTGCACATCGGCATCTCGCGCTTTCCGCAGGATTCGCGCGACGCGGATGCGCTGCTCAAGTACGCGGACGTGGCCATGTACGTCGCCAAGCGTCGCGGCGGGCTGTTCGAGATGTATGACGCGGCCCTCGACGAATACACGTTGCGCAAGCTCACGATGGTGAGCGAGCTGCGTGCCGCGATCGGCACTCCGGCGCTGTCGTTGCACTATCAGCCGCAGGTCAACCTGCACACCCAGCGGGCCGAGAGCGCCGAGGCGCTGCTGCGCTGGAAGCATCCGACGCTGGGCGTGGTGAGCCCCGGCGAGTTCATGGCCGTGGCCGAGGCCACCGATCTGATCCAGCCGCTCACCGAATGGACTATTGTCGAGGCGCTCAGCCAGATCCGGCGCTGGCATCAACGCGGCCTCGCCGTGCGCGTGGCCGTGAATCTCTCGGCGCGCATCCTGCAGGACACCGCGTTTCCCGCACGCCTGCGCACGCTCATCGAAGCCTCGGGCATCAAGCCCAGGCAGCTGGAACTGGAGATCACCGAGAGCGCGATGATGCAGGACTCGGCGCGCGCGCTCGGCGTGGTGCGCCAGATCCACGACCTGGGCGTGATGATCGCGATCGATGACTACGGCACGGGCTTCTCCTCGCTCGCGTACCTGCGCGACCTGCCGGTGCACGCGCTGAAACTCGACAAGTCGTTCGTGATGAACGCGCGCACGCGCGAGGACGACCGCGTGATCGTGCAATCCACGGCGCAGCTCGCGCATGCGCTCGGCCTGCAGGTGGTCGCGGAGGGCGTGGAGACGGAATGGGAAGCGCAGTACCTGCGCGAAGCCGGTTACGACTTCGGGCAGGGCTACCACTACAACCGGGCGATTCCGGCCGCGGAGTGCTTCCTGTGGATGCAGAAGTTCAATGCGGCTGCGGCGTCGGCTGCGGCGGAGCTCCAACCGCTGCCGGCGGCGGAGTTTCGGCAAACTGCTGCACGGAGTCGTTGATCTGCACCCAGTTCGCCTTCGAGGCGACACAGATGTGCATCGACGCGCGCACTCCCGGATCGGTGTCCAGCGAGCCGCCCGGAACCACGGCGGCGCCGCGCGCGATCGACTTGCGAGCCACCTTGCCCCCGCAGCGTTCGCAGAACGCCACGCCGAAGTACTTCGCCTCCGGGAACTGGAAATCGACCACGAGCTCCTCGCCGCGCACGTAGCGTACGGCGCTGAGCGGGTAGAACAGATTGGTCGCGTGCGCCGCGCTGCGGGCCCGGCGGCAGCGCGAGCAATAGCAGTTCGCCATCCTCAGCGGCGCACCCTCGATCTCGAAGGCGACCTCACCGCACAGACAGCTTCCCTGTGTGAGGTCGGGCTTCGGCGCGACGCGGGGGCGTGCGACCGAGCCGTCACCCCACTCCGGGGGCTTCTCCGCATGCTGCGGCAGCTGGTCGGTGATCGTGTACCACGGCGCCTTGGAGGCGACGAACACGTGAAACTGCGGGCGCGCTTCCAGGTCGCCGCGGACGTTGCCTGCCGGGACGAGAGCGAGCTTCATGGGCTCCGCCAGCGTGGGCGCCACGGACCCGCAGGTTGCGCAGAAGAAGCGCTTGCCGTGTTCCGAGGACGCGAACTCGCGCACGTTCTCCTGTCCGGTCAGCCAGCGAAACCCTGAAATCGGCGCCGCCAGGAAGGTCGCATAGGCGCTGCCATGGTGCTTGCGGCACATCGAGCAGTGGCAGTTCATCATCAGCGAGATCGGCCCGTCGAACTCGTAGCTGACGCGGCCGCACAGGCAGCTTCCCTGGTACATCGTGATTCCTGCAAGGAACGGGGAGGGCGGGAATATGCGCCCCGCGGTCGCACCCTGTCCACGAGCAGTGCCGGCCGCTCGTCGGCTGTGTCAAACTGCCACCAACGGGGCCCACTGACGCCAGACCCGGGATCGAACACCCGGGCCCAACAGACCCCGCACCCAATCGCAGGAGACTCGCATGAAGACGCGTGCCGCATTGGCTCATGCCGCCGGAAAACCTTTGGAAGTCGCCACCGTCGACCTCGACGGGCCGCGCGACGGCGAAGTGCTGGTGGAGATCAAGGCCACCGGCATCTGTCACACCGACGAGTTCACGCGCTCCGGCGCCGATCCCGAGGGGCTGTTCCCGGTGATCTTCGGCCACGAGGGCGCGGGCATCGTGGTGGACGTCGGACGCGGCGTCACGTCGGTGAAGAAGGGCGACCACGTGATTCCGCTCTACACGCCCGAATGCCGGCAGTGCAAATCGTGCCTGTCGCGCAAAACCAACCTCTGCACCGCGATCCGCGCCACGCAGGGCAAGGGTGTGATGCCGGACGGCACCAGTCGGTTTTCGATCGGCGGCGAGAAGATCCACCACTACATGGGTTGTTCGACATTCTCGAACTTCACGGTGCTGCCGGAGATCGCGCTGGCGAAGATCCGCGAGGACGCGCCGTTCGACAAGGTCTGCTACATCGGTTGCGGCGTCACCACGGGAATCGGGGCAGTGATCAATACCGCCAGGGTGGAGTCCGGCGCAAACGTCGTGGTGTTCGGGCTGGGCGGCATCGGCCTGAACGTGATCCAGGGCGCGCGCCTGGTGGGCGCGAACAAGATCGTGGGCGTGGACATCAACCCCCGGCGCAAGGCGCTCGCCGAGAAGTTCGGCATGACGCACTTCGTGAATCCGAAGGAGGTCGAGGGTGACCTGGTGCAGCACCTGGTCGCGCTCACCGACGGCGGCGCGGATTACAGCTTCGAGTGCGTCGGCAACGTGGAGTTGATGCGCCAGGCGCTCGAGTGCTGCCATCGCGGCTGGGGCGTGTCGGTGATCATCGGCGTGGCCGGGGCCGGACAGGAGATCCGCACGCGGCCGTTCCAGCTCGTCACGGGCCGCGTCTGGAAGGGGACGGCGTTCGGCGGTGCGCGCGGTCGCACCGATGTGCCGAAGATCGTCGACTGGTACATGGACGGTCGCATCAACATCGACGACCTGATCACGCACCAGATGCCGCTCCAGGACATCAACAAGGCGTTCGATCTCATGCACTCGGGTGATTCGATCCGCAGCGTCGTGACGTTCTGATGGCCGCACGCTGATGACCATACGCCTGAACTCCGAGCACGCCTGCTTCGGCGGCTCGCAGCGCTTCTACGCGCACGATTCGCGCGAATGCGCGAGCGAGATGCGGTTCTCCGTCTATGTGCCGCCGCAGGGCCTGCAGGGCGAGACGGTTCCAGTGCTTTATTACCTCGCGGGGCTGACCTGCACGGAGGAAACCTTCCCCATCAAGGCCGGCGCGCAGCGGCTCGCCTCGCAGCTGGGGTTGATGCTGGTGTCACCCGACACCAGCCCGAGGCAGGTCCGTCTTGCGGGCGACGACGCCAGCTGGGACTTCGGGCTCGGCGCGGGTTTCTACCTGGACGCCACCCAGGCGCCCTGGTCCGCGAACTACCGCATGTACTCGTACGTGACGCGCGAGTTGCCAGAGCTCGTGGCGAGAGAGCTGCCTGGCGACGCGGCGCGGCAGGGAATCTTCGGTCACTCGATGGGTGGACACGGCGCGCTCGTGTGCGCTCTGCGCAATCCGGCGCAGTACCGTTCGATCTCGGCTCTTGCACCCATTGCGGCGCCGACGCAGTGCCCCTGGGGCCGCAAGGCTTTCTCAGGCTATCTGGGCGAGGACCGCTCGGCATGGGAGCAATACGACGCTAGCCTCCTCGTGGCGCGCACCCGACACCCCGCGCCAATCCTCGTCGATCAGGGCACGAGCGACAAATTCCTGGCCGAGCAGCTCAAGCCCGACATCCTCGCAGCCGCGTGCGCGCAGAGCGGCACGGCTCTCGAGTTGCGCCGCCAGCCCGGCTACGACCACGGCTACTATTTCATCGCCACGTTCGTGGACGAGCACCTGCGTCATCACGCAAAGCAACTCGCGCGCTGAACGCGCGCGAGTCTTTGCAAGAATTGCAACGTCGGGGCGCTGCGACACCGCGGCATCGCGCCGCGTGACCTCGTGGTCGCGTTGCAGCGCTGAGCGGTGCCGGTTAGCGCCGTGCCATGCGCCGGCTGCGGGTACGAGCACCCGAGCGCAGCGATACGCGCAACTGATGCGCCTTGGAACGGATCGCCTGCGGTGTGCGCTTCAGGCGGACCGCGATCACCCGCGTGGGCGTGCTCTGCTTGATCAGGGTACGGAACTGAGCCTCGTCGCGCGAAGACCAGCCGCGTCGACGCATACGTTTGGTTGCCATGGGTTACCTCCAGTTGCCGACTCTAATGGAGTCGCGTTGCGATGTACGTCGGTGTTTGTCCGACAACTGACAGCGCCGGCGCGCGAGAGTTTCACGCTGCGCGCGCGCGAGCACAGTTTCTTTCCCGGCGGCGTGACGGCACGCGAGTTGCTGCGAGTTGCGCGTCCGGCTTCAGGCGAGAGGAAAATACTGCGGCAGCAGCCAGGTCAGGGCCAGCCACATGATGACGGTGAGCGGCACGCCGACCCGCACGAAATCGCGGAAGGAATAGCCGCCGGCGCTGTAAACGAGCAGGTTGCAGTTGTCGGCGACCGGAGTCGCGAAGCCCATGTTGACGCCGAACAGCACGGCCAGGACGAACGGTTCGGGTGCCACGCCGAGCTGGCGCGCGAGCTCGACGGCAATCGGCGTGCCGATCACCGCGGCGGCGGTGTTCGACACCATGTTGCTCAGCACCGCCATCACGAGCATCAGGGCGCTCATGACCGCGACCGGTGGCAGGCTGGCGCTGGCCTCGGTCAGGAGCCCCGCCAGGAAGCCCGCCCCGCCGGTCTGCACCAGCGCGTGGCTGAGCGCCAGGCTTGCGACAGTCAGCATGATCATCGAGGAGCTGAGTGCTCGCGTCGCGTCGCGCCAGCGCAGGCAGCCGGTGAGGAACATCAGCGCCGCACCGCACACGGCTGCGATCGCGATGGGCGCGATGCGGAGTGAGGCCACCACCACGATGGCTCCCATGATCGCAAGGGCCAGCGGTGCCAGGCGCGTGTGGGGCACGTCAGCCGTCGAATCGAGCACCAGCAGCTCGCCGCTGCGCTTGAGCGCGGTGATCTGCTCGGCCGGGCCCTGGATCAGGAGCACGTCACCGGTGCGCAGGCGCTCTTCGCGCAGGCGCGCGCGTCTCTCGGTCTCCAGCGGCTGGCCCTCGCGGTGAATGGCGAGCGGAATGAATTGGTAACGCTCGTCGTAGTCCACGTGCGCCAGGGTGCGCTGGTTGAGAGGGGACGCCTCGGTGACGACGATCTCGGCGGTCTGCTGGTCCTCGGCCTTGAGCGGATGCTGCTCGTCGACGGGAACCTCGCCGGAATAGAGCGTCGCGCCGAGCAGGCGTGCGAACTCCATCAGCCGCGAGGACGTATCGCGCACCAGCAACTGGTCGCCGACCTCGAGCGCGAGGTCCGGAAGCGGGGCGAGCGTGAGGCCTGGCGAGCGCAGCACCCGGCGCACCTGCATCTCGTTCTGCGTCTTCGCGAGGACCTCGCC
>DASTQG010000463.1:0-3119 GCA_035761885.1 Steroidobacteraceae bacterium
GGGCGGGCAGGTGAACGTCTTCGCCGCGAACGACGCTCAGCCGACGACGGCGCAGGTGGTCGCGATCGATTCGCGCGTGGACCCTTCAACGCGCAACGCCGTGGTGCGTGCCAAGGTGGCGCACGCCGACCTGGTCGTGGCGCCAGGCGCTTCGGTCCGCGTGGTCGTTCCAGTGGGCCTGACGCTCAAGGCGGTGGCGATTCCGGCCAGCGCGCTGCGCAAGGGTCCGGGCGGGGATCACGTCTTCGTGCTCGAACAGGATCCGAAGGGCCAGCTCCGCGCCCGCGAGCGACAGGTGAAGGTGGACGCACTGACGGGCGATGAGGTGATCGTCCAGGAGGGCCTTGCTGTGGGCGAGCGAGTCGCCGCCTCGGGTTCGTTCAAGCTGCGCGAATCGGTGCTGGTCGCCGTTTCGAATGCCGCACCGACACTGGCGAGCGCAGACAAGAAGGGCCTGGTCGACGGCGCTTTTTGACGCCACGCAGGAACGCACCACCCCATGCGCGCATTCACCGACGTCTTCATCCGCCACCCGGTTCTCGCCGCGGTGGTGAACCTGGTCATCGTGCTCGTGGGTATCCGCGCGCTCACGACGCTGCCGGTGCAGCAGTTCCCGAGCGTCGAAAGCTCCTCGGTGGTGATCAACACGGTCTACACCGGCGCGAGCGCGGAAACCGTGCGCGGGTTCCTCACCACGCCGATCGAGCGTGCGGTGTCCGCGATCGCGGGCGTCGATCACATCGAGTCGACGAGCCGCGCCGGCCTGAGCACGATCACGATACGTCTCAAGCTGAACCACGACAGCACCGCGGCGCTCGCGGAAGTGACCGCGCGTCTGCAGCAGGTGCGTTCGGAACTGCCGGCCGAGGCCGAGCCGCCCACGGTCGACGTGCAGCGCGCCGATCGGCCGTACGCGACCTTCTACCTCGGCTTCACCTCGAGCGAGCGCGACGTACCGCAGGTCACCGACTGGCTCTCGCGCACGCTGCAGCCGCAGCTCTCCACGCTCGAGGGCGTGCAGAAGGTGAGCTTCGAGGGCAGCCAGTCGATCGCCATGCGCGTGTGGATCGATCCCGACCGTCTGGCGGCGCGTAATCTCGCGCCCGGCGACGTGCACGCAGCGCTGCAACGGAACAACTACCTCGCCGCAGTGGGCCAGACCAAGGGCAACCTGGTACAGGTGAACCTGCTGGCGAACACCGACCTGCGCGCGCAGCGCGAGTTCGAAGAGCTGATCGTCTCCGACCGCAACGGCGCGATCGTGCGCCTGTCCGACGTTGCGCGCGTGGAGCTCGGGGCCGAAGAGGCCTCGATGGTGGCGAAGTACAACGACCAGGGCGCGGTGTACCTGGGCGTCTGGCCGCTGCCGGGCTCGAACGAGATCGAGGTCGCCGCCAACCTGCGCGCCGAGATGGAGCGCATCCAGCCGACCCTGCCGGACGACATCGAGATGCGCCTGGTGTGGGACGGCACCATGTTCATGCGCGATGCGCTGGAGGAAATCACCAAGACGCTCGGCGAAACGATCCTGATCGTCGGCCTGGTCGTGTTCCTGTTCATGGGCTCGATCCGCACCGCGCTCGTGCCGCTGGTGGCGATGCCGGTGTCGCTGGTGGGCGCGGCGGTCGTGATGCTCGCATTCGGCTTCAGCCTGAACCTGCTCACGCTGCTCGCCATCGTGTTGTCGGTCGGCCTGGTGGTCGACGATGCGATCGTGGTGGTGGAGAACGTCGAGCGCCACGTGCGGCTCGGCAAGTCGCGCATCGAGGCGGCGCTCATCGGCGCACGCGAGCTGCGCGGCCCGATCATCGCCATGACCATCACGCTCGCGACGGTCTATACGCCGATCGCGTTCCAGGGCGGGCTCACGGGTTCCCTGTTCCTCGAGTTCGCGATCACGCTGGCCGCGGCCGTCGTGGTTTCGGGCTTCGTCGCCCTCACGCTCTCGCCGGTGATGAGCTCGCGCTTCGTGCACGAGCACGGCCGGGAAGGGCGGCTCACCGGGTGGGTGAACGGTGTTTTCGACCGCGTGCGCCGCGTTTACGAGCGCCTGCTCGACGGTGCACTCGGCGTGCGGTGGGCGATCGTCGCCGTCGCCGTCCTGGTGACGCTCGCCGCCTGGCCGCTGTACGTGTTTTCGCGCCAGGAGCTGGCGCCCGTCGAGGACCAGAGCCACATCAGCCTGTTCTTCGAGGCGGCGCCCGACTCGACGCTCGCGGCGACCGACCGTCATTCGCTCGAGGTGGTCAAGGCAATCAAGTCCTTCCCCGAGACCGAGTTCATGTGGTCACTGACGGCCGCCTGGGGCGGCTTCGGCGGCCTCGTCGCCAAGGACTGGACCGAGCGCGATCGCTCCACCGAGGAGATGTTCGGCGAGGTGTACGGCGCGGTGTCGCAGGTACCGGGCGTGCGCGTATTCCCGCGCCTCGATCCGCCTCTGCCCACGCCCGGCCAGTACGACGTCGAGCTCGTGCTGCAGAGCGATGCGTCAACGGAGGAGTTGCTCGAGACCGTGGCGGCCGTCGTGGGCGCGGGCTTCCAGAGCGGCAAGTTCCTGTATGTCGATACAGACCTCAAGGTCGACCTGCCGCAGGCGCAGGTGGTGCTCGATCGCGAGCGCCTGTCTGATCTGGGGCTGGATCTTGCCAGTGTCGGGCGCGAGCTCGGCACGCTTCTGGGCGGCGCGTACGTCAATCGCTTCAACTACTTCGACCGCAGCTACAAGGTGATCCCGCAGGTAGGCGACAAGGAGCGCGCCACGCTCGAGCCGCTGCTCGATCTCAAGATCAAGACCCCGGAAGGCGACCTCGTGCCGGTGTCGACGTTCACGCGCATCGAGACCAGCACCGCGCCGCGCACCCTCAACCGTTTCCAGCAGCGCAACGCCGTGCGCATCTTCGGCGGCGTGAAGCCGGGCGTGACCAAGGAAGAAGGCCTGCGCGTGCTCGAATCCGCGGCCGTGGCCGCGGGCGTTCCCGGATTGACCCTCGACCACGCCGGCGAGTCGCGGCAGATCCGCCAGGAGGGCGCGGCACTGACAGCGACGCTGGGATTCGCCCTAATCCTGATTTATCTCGTCCTGGCGGCCCAGTTCCAGAGCTTCCGCGATCCCTTGATCG
>DASTQG010000464.1:0-4102 GCA_035761885.1 Steroidobacteraceae bacterium
TACGACCGCGCGCTGCTCACGCAGCGCGTGGAGCTTCTGCGCAGGACGCTGCCGCGCGCCGCGCACCTGCATTACGCCATCAAGGCGAATCCGATGCCCGAGGTGGTCGCGCACCTCGGCAAGCTCACCGACGGACTCGACGTCGCCTCCGCCGGCGAGCTGCGCATCGCACTCGCGGCGGGCGTGGAGCCGCAGACGATCAGCTTCGCCGGCCCGGGCAAGAACGTCGCGGAGCTGCGCGAGGCGGTGCTCGCGGGCGTCACGCTCAACATGGAATCGGAAACGGAGATGCGCCGGCTGGCCCAGATCGGGCAGGAACTCAGGCGACGGCCCCGCGTCGCCATTCGCGTCAATCCCGACTTCGAGCTCAAGACCTCGGGCATGAAGATGTCCGGCGGCCCCAAGCAGTTCGGCGTGGACGCGGAGCGCGTGCCGCAGATGCTGGCCGAGCTCGGTACGCTGCCGCTGGAATTCGTGGGCTTTCATATCTTTTCCGGCTCGCAGAACCTGCGCGCCGACGCGATCTGCGAGGCGCAGCAGAAGAGCGTCGCGCTCGCCTTCGAGCTGGCGCGCCAGGCGCCCGGACCGGTGCAACTGCTGAACATCGGCGGCGGCTTCGGCATTCCCTATTTTCCCGGCGAGCAGCCGCTCGACCTGGCGCCCATCGCGGCCAACCTCGCGGCGCTCGCGCCGCAGGTCGCACAAGAGTTGCCGCGGGCGGAGCTGGTGCTCGAGCTGGGTCGCTACCTCACCGCCGAAGCGGGCATCTACGTGAGCCGCGTCATCGACCGCAAGGTGTCGCGCGGCCAGGTGTTCCTCATCACCGACGGCGGCCTGCACCAGCACCTGGCGGCGTCGGGCAACTTCGGCCAGGTGATTCGCAAGAACTACCCGGTGCTGATCGGCAACCGCGTGCGCGGCGCCGGGCGCGAAGTGGTTTCCGTCGTCGGCCCGCTGTGCACACCGCTCGACGTGCTGGCCGACCGCATGGAAATGGCGCGCGCCGACATCGGCGATCTGGTCGTCGTGATGCAGTCCGGAGCCTACGGGCTGACGGCGAGTCCGACGCGTTTCCTCGGCCATCCCGCGCCGGCGGAAGTGCTCGTCTGACGGTCGGGGAGCCAGAACCTTCATGCAGGAACCGACTCTCGACATGGTGCTGGCCCTGGCAACGGTGGTCGGCGCGCTCGTTGCGATGGCGGTGACCACGATCTCGGCGGAGATGATCCTGCTGGGCGCGATGGTTTTCGTCATGGCCACGCGCGTGGTGAGTCCCGAGCAGGCCGTGCAGGGATTCGCCAACACCGGCGTGCTCACCATCGCGGCGCTCTACGTCGTGGTCGCCGGGCTGCGAGAAACGGGCGCGATCTCGTGGGTTACGCAGCTCGCCTTCCGCCGGCCGCTCTCGGTACGCGCGGCGCAGGCGCGCCTCATGCTCGGCAGCGGACCGATCTCGGCGTTCGTGAACAACACGCCGGTGGTCGCGATGTTCATTCCGGTGGCGCAGGAATGGTCGGCGCGCTACGGCTTTCCGATCTCCAAGCTCCTGCTGCCGATGAACTTCATGGTGGTGCTGGCCGGCCTGTGCACGTTGATCGGCACGAGCACGAACCTGGTGGTGAGCGGCCTGTTCGACCGCCACCTCGGTCATCCGGGCTTCAGTCTCTTCGACCTTGCCTGGATCGGCGTGCCGCTGAGCGTCGCGGGATTCATCTACATGATGCTGTTCGCCAACCGCCTCCTGCCAGACCGGCGCGGCGCCATCGAGCAGCTGGAGAACGCGCGCGAATATGCCTTCGAGGCTCGGGTGCAGCCGGGTGGACCGATCGTGGGCAAGACGATCTCCGAAGTCGGTCTGCGCAGCCTCAAGAACGCCTACGTGCTCGAGATCCAGCGCGGCTCGAACCTGCTCACCGTGGTGGGACCCGGCGAAGTGCTGCAGGCCGACGACCGCCTGATCTGCGTCGGCATCGTCGATGCGGTGAAGGACATGCGCCGCATCCCGGGCCTGTCGATCGCCGAGGAGCAGGCGTTCAAGCTGAACCTCAAGCACTCGCAGCGCACGCTGGTCGAGCTAGTGCTCGCGGGCAGCTCCCCGCTCATGGGTCAGACCGTGCGCGAAGCGAAGTTTCGCAGCCGCTACAACGCCGCGATCATCTCCATCTCGCGCGACGGCGAGCGCCTGACCGGCAAGCCGGGCGACGTGCGCCTGCGTGCCGGCGACACCCTGCTGGTCGAGACGAGCGAAGAGTTCGTCCCGCGGCATCGCTACGATCGTGACTTCCTGCTGGTGAGCCAGCTGCAGGATTCCCGCCCGCCGCACTTCCGGCGCGCACCGCTCGCGCTCGGGATCCTCTTGCTGATGCTCGTGGCGGCCACCACCGAGGTCCTGAGCATCATGGAAGCGGCGTTCATCGCCGGCGGCCTCATGGTTGCGACCGGGTGCCTCACGTTCAACACCGCGCGCGACAGCATCGAGTACGGCATCATCGTCGCCATCGCCGCCTCCTTCGCGCTGGGCGCGGCGCTGCAGGAATCGGGTGCCGCCGACCTGATCGGCCGATCGCTCGCCGACTTCTCGGGCAGCGAGCCGTACATCGCCCTCGCCGCCCTGTACATCGTCACCGTGGCGCTCACCGAGATCGCGAGCAACAATGCCTGCGGCGTGGTGATGTTCCCGATCGCGATCAGCCTGGCCGAGCACTGCAACGCGAGCCCGTATCCGTTCGTGATCGCGGTGATGGTCGGCGCCTCCGCCGGCTTTCTCACGCCGATCGGTTATCAGACCAATCTCATGGTGTACGGCCCCGGCGGCTACCGCATCTCGGACTTCGTGCGCTTCGGCGCGCCGCTGACCGTGCTGACTGGCATCCTCACGCTCCTGATCGTGCCGCGCGTGTGGTCGTTCTGAATACGAAGGTAAAACAGATGAGCCCCGATTCCCTGGACCGCCGCATGACGCAGCTCGAAGAGCTGGAGGCGGAGAGCATCTACATCATGCGCGAGGTCGCCGCCGAGTTCGAGAACCCGGTGATGATGTACTCGATCGGCAAGGACTCCTCGGTGATGCTGCGCCTCGCCATGAAGGCGTTCCATCCCGCGCCCCCGCCCTTCCCGCTGCTGCACGTCGACACGACCTGGAAATTCCGCGAGATGATCGAGTTTCGCGACCGCACGGCGCGCGAGCTCGGGCTGAACCTGCTGGTACACGTGAACGAGGAAGGCGTGCGCAACGGCGTCACGCCCTTCACGCACGGCAGCAGCAAGTACACGGACATCATGAAGACCGAGGGGCTGCGCCAGGCGCTCTCCAAGTACAAGTTCGACGCCGCTTTCGGCGGCGCCCGGCGCGACGAGGAGAAATCTCGCGCCAAGGAACGCGTGTTCTCCTTCCGCGATTCCAAGCACCGCTGGGACCCGAAGAATCAGCGCCCGGAGCTGTGGAAGCTCTACAACTCGCGCGTGCACCAGGGCGAGAGCATCCGCGTGTTCCCGCTGTCGAACTGGACCGAGCTGGACGTGTGGCTGTACGTGCATCGCGAGAAGATTCCCGTGGTGCCGCTGTACTTCGCCAAGCCGCGCCCGGTCGTGGAGCGCAACGGGCTGCTGCTCATGGTGGACGACGAGCGCCTGCCACTCGAGAAAGGCGAAAAGCCGCGCATGGAGACGGTGCGCTTTCGCACGCTCGGCTGCTATCCGCTCACCGGCGCGGTGCGCTCCACCGCCAGCACACTCACCGAGATCATCGAGGAGATGCTGGTGAGCACGACCTCCGAACGCCAGGGTCGCGCCATCGATTTCGACCAGGCGGCCTCGATGGAGAAGAAGAAGCGCGAGGGTTACTTCTGATGGGCGCAATCGCGAAGTTCGGCATCGAGGAGTTCCTCGCCCGCCACGAGCACAAGGGGCTGCTGCGTTTCATCACCTGCGGCAGCGTCGACGACGGCAAGAGCACGTTGATCGGCCGCCTGCTGCACGACTCGAAAATGATCTATGAGGATCAACTGGCCGCGATCAAGTCCGATTCCGTAAAACACGGCACTACCGGCGGGATCGATCTCGCGCTGCTGGTGGACGGCTTGCAGGCCGAGCGCGAACAGGG
>DASTQG010000465.1:0-9408 GCA_035761885.1 Steroidobacteraceae bacterium
ACGGCGGACTTCGACGACGTCGACGTCCCCGGGCTGTGGAAGGCAATGAGCTGGTTCCGTTCCAAGAAGAAGCGCGTGAACATCTTCCAGATCCTGTGGCGCGCCGGGATGGTCAACAGCGCGGCCGCGACCATGGCGCATCGGGAGCAGACCGACCTCCTGCTGCAGCCGCCGCTCGAGAGCGTCGACATGCTGAACTGGCAGGCCTTCGACCAGGCGATCGAGACGGGTTACCGGTACACGCAGAAGCGCCTGGAGACTCTGCCCGAGAGCCTGCGCGTCAGCGGCGCGGGAATGCCGTTCGAGGCCTCGAGCTAGCCCGGACCCGTTCGTCCCGCGCGCAGCGCTCACCGCCCCCACACCCGTCGCGCCGCTGCGTCGCTCGATCCCATTCGGCCCTAAAGACCGACCGCGCGACTGTCGCGCCGCCGCCACATCTTTTGACAACCGCTGGATGAAGCGCAGAAGATGGGGACGGGGTTTACATCGTCAGGGGTGAAGGCAACGCGGTGCGACGACCGCGCGCGCCCCGGTACTTCGATCAACGCCAAATTCTTGGGGGAGTTCTCGGATGAACATGTCACTCAGACGGGCCATACGGCTCGCGCTCGGTGGAGCGGTCGTGCTGTCGGCACCGCTTCCCGCTTCGATGGCGCTGGCGCAAGGCGCCGACGCGGAACCGACCGAGGAAGTCGTCGTCATCGGCTCGCGCATCGCGCGCAGCGGTGACTTCGAGAGCCCCTCGCCGGTGGTACAGGTCGACCGCGAGAGCATCGAAAAGTCCGGCTACAACAACCTGCAACAGCTGCTCGAGAAGATTCCCGCCAACGGCAACGGCGCCTTCTCCACGCGCGGCAACAACCAGGACTCGACCGCGAACGGCGCCGCGTCCATCAGTCTGCGCGGCCTGGGCGCGGATGCGACACTGGTGCTCGTCAACGGCCGCCGCGTTTCGGTGAGCCCGTTCGCGGAGAACGTCACCACGACGTTCGTCGACATCAATTCGATCCCGGTGGCGGCCATCGAGCGCGTCGAAATCCTCAAGGATGGCGCCTCGGCCGTGTACGGCTCGGATGCCGTCGCGGGCGTGGTGAACATCGTGCTGCGCGAAGACTTCCAGGGTCTGGAGCTCTCCGCGGGCTACGGCAACACCACCGAGAGCGACTACGAGGAGACCAACGTCTCGGCGGTGTGGGGCACGGGCAACGACACGTCGAACATCACCCTGATCTTCGATTACTACAAGAACGACACACTGTTCAACGTCGACCGAGGCTCGCTCGGATCGGCGAACCAGGCCCCGCAGGGCGGCTTCGACCTGCGTTCCTCGCGCGGCTATCCGGGCCGTTTCATCGTCAACGGCGCGACCCGCATCGATCCGGGCTGTCCGGCAGACTCAGTCGCAGGCCAGACCTGCCTCTATGACTACGGTCCCTGGAACCTGCTGCTCCCGGAGGCCGAGCGCACCGGCATGATGTTGCTCGGTCACACCGCGCTCGGCGCAGGCGTGGAGCTCTTCGCGGAATTGGCCGCTCAGCACAACAACTCGATCGCGCAGGGCGCACCGACGCCGCTCGACGAGTCGGCACTCCTGACCGTGCCGGTGGACCATCCGAACAACCCGTACGACGATGCGGTCGGCGTGATCCAGATCGGCCGCTACCGCACGGTGGATGCCGGCGCACGCCAGTGGGACATCTCCTCTGACGTCCTGCGCGCAGTCGTCGGCCTGCGCGGCACGATCGCCGATAGCTGGGATTGGGAAGTGGCGGTCCAGCGGGCGCGCAGCGAGTCCGAGCAGAAGGGCGACAAGTCGATGGGCTGGGTGCGCACTGACTTCCTGCAGACCGAGATCAACGCGGGACGCTACAACCCGTTCGGCGGCGTGCAGAACCCGCAGTCGGTCATCGACGCGATCACCACGAACCTGATTCGCCAGGGCAATTCCGACCTGACGATGTACGACGCCCAGGTGTCCGGCAAGCTGTTCGAGCTCGCTGGCCGCGACGTACTGATGGCCGTCGGCGCCGAATACCGCGAGGAAGCTGTTTCGGACATCCCGGACGATCAGTTCCAGCGCGGCCTGATCTTCGGCACCGAGTCGGTCACCGCGGTCGCCGACCGCGAGAACTGGTCGGCGTTCGTGGAGTTCTCGGTTCCGGTGCTGGACACCCTGGAGCTGAGCCTCGCGACGCGCTATGACGACTACGACGACTTCGGCACGACGACGAACCCGAAGGTCGCGGTTCGCTGGGCGCCGCTCGATTCACTCGCGTTCCGCGCGTCCTGGGGCACGGGTTTCCGTGCGCCGTCGCTCGCGCAGATCGGCCTGGGACCGTCGCAGGAGTCGCAGTTCTTCATCGACGAGTACGGTTGCGCGGTGAACGTTACCTACTGCGCCAACACCGACTACACGATCATCTTCTCGGGCAACCCGAATCTTCAGCCCGAGGAGTCGGAGTCGATCAACCTGGGGGTGGCATGGCAGCCGACCGACGCCATCAACCTCACGCTGGACTACTGGGACATCGTGCAGGAGGACAAGATCGACGAGGTGCCGTTCGGCTTCCTGTATCTGCGCGATTGCGCCACGCAGGTCAGCCTGAACAACACCTGCGTGCGCAGCGCGCCAGTCGGAGGCGACTCGCTGGGTCAGTTGCAGTCGATCAACTCGGGCTTCACCAACATCGGTGAGCAATCCGCCAACGGCTTCGACCTGTCGGGTTACTGGACCCTTCCGGTGGGCCAGGGCAACCTGACTCTCGGTCTCACCTATTCGCGGCTGCTCGAGTTCGAGAAGGTGGAGCTGAACCAGGCGGGCGATGCGCTGATCGCGCGCGAGCTCACCGGCGAGTACGAGTATCCGGAGGATCGCGCGATCCTGTCCGGCGACCTGCAACTCGGCGACTGGGGTTTCTTCGGTCAGGTCAACTACGTCGGCGCGTTCCAGGACACGCCCGACGCGCTGCCGGTCGGCGGTGCGCCGAACGGTGTGCTGGACTACGACCAGATCGACACGCCGGAGGTGGACGCTTGGACCACGCTCAACCTGCAGGCGCGATTCAGCGGCTTCGAGAACATCAGGCTCCTGCTCAGCGTCGACAACGTGCTGGACGAAGATGTGCCGTTCGCGGCCGGCGACGGCGATGCGGACATCTACGGGTATGCGCAGAACGTGCACACCCCGCGCGGTCGTTTCTGGTCCGCCAGGGCGATCTTCTCGTTCTAAAGAGAGACCTTCCAGGTCTTCAAAGGGCGCCTTCGGGCGCCCTTTTTTATTCGGCGATGGCGGCGGCCTCCACCTGGAAGCGCACGCGGCTCAGCGTCGCGGAGTCGGTGACCGGACCCAGCGGCGTCTGCACCTGCGCCACCTGCCCCCCGGCAATCACGCCGGAGCCGGTGGACACACGCACGGGACCCTGCACGATGTTGCGACCGGTTTCGTCGGCGATGCCCGCCGCGATCGTGACGCCGCGAATGCCGATCGAAGTGCGGTTCTCCACCAGCAGCCACACGCGTCCCTGGTTGTCCACGCGCGGCTCGACGCGCACGTAGTTGCCCGGATTGCGCGGCAGGTCCAGGCGCACCAGCTCGCGACTCGACGCCTTGCCCACTTCCGAGTTCGACGACGCCGCCATCTGGAAATATTTCACCGCCGTTTGCAGGTCGCCGGCGTCCTGCGCGAGCTTGCCCATGAAGTACGCGCCCGGTGCGGTGGGCAGCAGCTGCATGCTGCGCTCCAGGCCTGCGCGCGCGCCTGCCCGGTCGCCGCTTTGAAACTTCGCGATGCCGACCTGCAGGTGCGGCTTGAAGTAGCCCGGGTTGCGGTCGATCGCGGCCTGGTAATGCGGGAGCGCCCCCTGCGTGTTCTTGCGCGACAGCTCCACGTCACCCATCAGCTCGTGGAACTTCGCTTCGCGCGGCTCGAGCTTGATCGCTTCCTGCGCGAGCGACTGCGCCGCGGCTGCGTTGCCCTTGCGCAGCGCCTCGACGCCCTCGTCGTACTTCTTGTACGCGGGCTCGAGCTTGCGCAGCGACGCCATGCTCTGCCCGTAACGCTCGCGCCCATAGTCGCCGCCCGTGCCGAGCGTGGCCGCGGTCTCGGCGTTCTTCGCCACGCGCTCCTCGGAGGGCGGATGCGAAGCGAACAAGCCTTCGAGCCAGTTCTGCCGCCGCCCTTCGGAGAGCTTCACGAACGTCTTCTGCAGGTCGATCGCTGCAGCAGGATCGTAGCCCGCGCGCTTCATGTAGTTCATGCCGTAGTGATCGGACTCGAGCTCCGCCTCGCGCCCGTACTTGGTGGAGATCAGGTTCGCGCCCAGCATCGCACCGCCGACGATCATGTTCGCGTACTCGTTGTCGTGCACGCCGATCGAGAGCGCCACCATCGCGCCCTGAAGCAGCATGCCGCGTTCCATGCTGCGCGCGCCGTGGCGGGCGGCCGAGTGCACGATCTCGTGGCCCAGAACCGCCGCCAGCTCCGCTTCGCTGTTGAGCTGCGTGAGCAGGCCACGGTTGATCGCGATCTTGCCGCCCGGCAGCGCCCACGCGTTCGGCACGGAGCTGTTCAGCACCACGAACTCGTAAGGCAGCTTGCGGTCGGCCACCTGCGCGAGCCGGTTGCCCACCGACTGCACATAAGTGGTGACCTCCGGCTCGACGACGAAATCTCCGCCCTGCGTCTGGCGGGCGGGCACGTACTGCTCCTCGCCGATCTTGATCTCGGTGCCTTCGCCGACGAACTGCAGTTCCTTCTTGCCGGTGACCGGATTCACGCCGCAACCGGCCAGGAACAGGATCAGCGCGAGCACGAGTCCCGCGCGCATCACGACCGCGACGGTCCCCGCCCGCCACTGCGCGCCGAGCAGGCGTGCGAGCAGCACCGGCAGCAGCACGGCCGCGAGTGTCACGACCGCGAACACGTATACGCGCGGACTGCCGAAATCCACCGTCGCCGCAACGCCGGCGACGAACACGGTGACGCCGATCAACGCCAGCGAGCGCCAGTTCGGCGGCGCATCGGTGAGCGGCTGTCGCAACGCGAGCGAGGCGACCAGCAGGAGCTGGTAGGCAGCCGCCGCGCTCACGGCCACGCAGACCGCGAAGGCCGGCAATCCTTGCAACGCAGGCGGTGCGAGGCGTGCCGTGGCGTCGATGAGCGCGAGATCGGGAATCTGCAGGCTCGCATACAGCAGCCGTGCGGCCCAACCGAAGGTGAGCATGGCGGCGAGCATCACTGCGTACCAGATGAGCGCGATCCAGCCGGCGCGCCCGACGGCTCGCGCGTCACGCGCCGCGCTGAACTGATCGAGGACGGCGGGCTGGCCCGCCAGTGCCACGCCGATTGCCAATGCACCCGCTGCGTTCATGAAACCCCCCGCGCCCGCACCGCGGGACAGTTCCGGAGCCTGCAATACTTCTCCGACAGCGGCGGCGAAGGCGAGTGCCGGCACAGCGAGCAACACGGCCAGCGGCACGAGCGTGAGGGCGCTGAGCACGGCGACGTCGATTGCGGCCCGGCGGCCGCCAACCAGCGCAGGCAACGCAGCCAGGCTGGCCGCGATCGCGACGCCCACGGGTATTCCGGAACCCAGCCCATGAGCAAGGATTACACCCGCCACGCGCAGCTCGGCGATGAGCGCGATGAGAAGAATCACCAGGACGATGGCATGGGCACCGGGCCCTTCGAGCCAGACGGGAACAGTGGGGTCTGCTGGCTGCGCACTCGCGCGCAGCCGTGGTCCGACGAAGAACCAGTGCAGCGCCAGTCCGATCGCGAAGCCGGCCACGAGCCATAGCGCCGCGAAGCCGCGTACGTACGCCATCGCACTGGTGCCGAGCAGGATCCAGAAGGAATACGTGCCGGCGGCCTGGCTGAGCCCCAGGCGCCAGGCGCCGAGCACGGGCTCGCCGGGGTGGCGTGACCCACGCAGGTGCGCCCATAGGGACAAAGCAAGCACCGCCAGCGCAAATATTATCAATGCGCCGGCCAGGCCCTGCGCGCGCGTCAGCTCCAGCATCGTGCCACCCCGGGCGCAACCCGCCGCTTTTTTGCGAGACTATTGCACATCGTGAGCATTTCCACTTCACCGGGCTGGCGTTTCGCCATCGATCGCGGCGGCACCTTCACCGACATCGTCGCGCGCGCTCCCGATGGAACGCTGGCCACGCTCAAGCTGCTGTCCGAGGACCCCGGGCACTATGGCGACGCCGGCGTGGAGGGCATCCGGCGCATCGTCCGGGCCGGCGCGGCGCGCCATGGCACGCACCTCGCCAGCGTGAAGATGGGCACGACCGTGGCGACCAATGCCCTGCTGGAACGCAAGGGCGAACCGACGGCACTGGTCACCACGGCGGGATTTCGCGACGCGTTGCGCATCGGCTATCAGAACCGGCCGCACCTGTTCGCGCGGCACATCCGCCTGCCCGACCTGCTCTACCGCGAGGTGGCGGAAGCGCGCGAGCGGCTGGATGCCGGCGGCCGGATCATCGAGCCGCTCGACGAAGCACGACTGCGTTCGGACCTGGAACGCATTCGCGGCACCGGCATCGCGGCGGTGGCGATCGTGTTCATGCATGCGTATCGCAATCCCGTGCACGAGTTGCGCGCGGGCGAGCTGGCCCGGGCCGCGGGCTTCGCGCAGGTATCGCTCTCGCACGAGGCCGCGCCGGTGCTCAGGCTGGTGAGCCGCGGCGATACCGCGGTCGTGGATGCGTACCTCTCCCCTCTGCTCGCACGCTATGTCGCCGGCGTGCGTGCGGAGCTCGAGCGCGAGTTCGGCGCGGTACCGCTCTATTTCATGCAGAGCAACGGCGGGCTCACCGCGGCCGACGCCTTCCGCGGCATGAACAGCATTCTGTCAGGCCCCGCGGGCGGGCTGGTCGGCATGGCCAGGACCGGCGCCGCGGCCGGGTTCTCGAGCCTGATAGGCTTCGACATGGGCGGCACTTCGACCGACGTGTCGCTGTTCGACGGGGAGTATCCGCGGCGCTTCGACAACAGCGTCGCCGGCGTGCGCCTGAACGTGCCGATGATGAACATTCACACCGTCGCGGCCGGCGGCGGCTCGATCCTGCGTTTCGCCTCCGACCGCTTCCAGGTCGGGCCCGATTCCGCCGGCGCGAACCCGGGACCGGCCTGTTACCGGCGCGGTGGCCCGCTGACCGTCACGGACGCGAACGTGCTGCTCGGGCGCTTGCACCCGCGTTTCTTTCCGCGCTGTTTCGGTCCGGGCGCCGACGAGCCGCTTGACGTCGAGGCCGTGCGCCATGGCTTCCAGGCCATGCAACAGCGCATCGCGGTCTCCACCGGCGTCGCGCCGGCGCTCGAAACGATCGCCGAGGGTTTCCTCGAGGTGGCGGTAGCCACCATGGCGAACGCGATCAAGCACGTCTCGATCCGGCAGGGACACGATCCCGCCCGCTTCGCGCTGTTCTGCTTCGGCGGCGCGGCGGGACAGCTCGCGCTGCGAGTCGCGGGGGCGCTCGGCATCGGCAGCGTGCTGGTGCATCCGCATGCGAGCGTGCTCTCGGCCCACGGCATCGGCCTTGCGGACCTGCGCACCTTGCGCCGACGAACGGTCGAGGCACCCCTGAGCGAATCGCTGATGGCGCGCCTGCACGCGGAGATCGACGAGCTGGGACGCGAGACTCGCGCGAGCCTGCATTCGCAGGGCGCCGATGACAGCGCCACGCGCCTGGAGAGCCTCATCAGCATCCGCACGCTGGGGAGCGATGCGCCGATCGACGTGCCGTTCGCCGCGCGCGAGACCATGATCGGCGCCTTCGATGCGCAGCACCGGCGCCGCTATGGTTTCGCTGCGGACGCGAGCGCGCTGCAGGTTGCGGCGATCACTGTCGAGGCCATTGCCGAAACCGCCAACGGAGCGGCGGGACCGGCGGCCGAGCCCCGCATGCAGCCGCCGCGCAGCCCGGATGACGAGGTGGATGTGTTCCTGGGCGGCGCCTGGAACCGCGTTCGCGTGCGCGAAGCCGGGCTGATCGCGGCCGGGGAATCGCTGCCGGGGCCGTGGCTGATCGTGGACAGGAACACGACGCTCGTGGTCGAGCCGGGATGGGTCGCGCGCCGCTTGCCGGGTGGGGAGCTGCTGCTGGCGCAGTTGGACGCCGCCGCGCACCAGCGCCCAGGAGCGGCGCAGCCCGAAGCGGTGCAGCTCGAAATATTCAACAACCTGTTCATGCACATCGCCGAACAGATGGGCGCCGTGCTGGAGCAGACCGCCGCTTCGGTGAACATCAAGGAACGACTCGATTTCTCCTGCGCCCTGTTCGATGCGCAGGGCGAGTTGATCGCCAACGCGCCGCACATGCCCGTGCACCTGGGGTCGATGGGCGCGAGCGTGCAGGCCGTGCGCAACGCGAATCGCGGGCAGCTGCGCCGCGGCGATGTGTACATGCTGAATGCACCCTACGACGGCGGCACGCACCTTCCCGACATCACGGTGATCACGCCCGTGTTCGCCACCGCGGGCGAGGGCCGCGAGCCGGATTTCTTCGTGGCCTCCCGCGCGCACCACGCCGACATCGGCGGCATCACGCCGGGCTCCATGCCGCCGATGAGCCGCAGCGTCACCGAGGAAGGCGTGCTGTTCACCAACTTCAGGCTGGTGCGCGGCGGCGAATTCCAGGAATCCGCGTTGCGCGAGCAACTCGGCGCGGGACGCTGGCCGGCGCGCAATCCGGACCAGAACGTCGCGGACCTCAAGGCGCAGATTGCTGCCAACGAGCGCGGCATCGCGGAGCTCGAGCGCGTGATCGCGCGCCATGGATTCGCCACCGTCCGGCACTACATGCGGCGCGTCCAGGACAATGCCGAGGAATGCGTGCGCCGCGCCGTCGGCGCGCTCGCGAGCGGCGCCTTCCGCTACGAGATGGACAATGGGCAGGTGATCGCGGTGCGCATCGAGGTCGACACCACCCGTCGCACGGCCCTCATCGACTTCGACGGCACCTCGGCGCAGGGAGAACAGAGCAATTTCAATGCGCCGCTCGCCGTGTGCACTGCCGCCGTGCTGTACGTGTTCCGCACGCTGGTCGAGGACGACATCCCGCTGAATGCAGGCTGCATGCGTCCACTCGAGGTTCGGGTGCCGGAGGGCTCGCTTCTCAATCCACGCTATCCCGCGGCAGTGGTGGCGGGCAACGTCGAGACCTCGCAGTGTATCGTCGATGCGTTGTACGGCGCGCTCGGATTGCTGGCCGCGTCCCAGGGCACGATGAACAATTTCACCTTCGGCAACGAGCGGCATCAGTACTATGAAACGATCGCGGGCGGCTCGGGCGCCGGCCCCGACTTCGACGGCGCCAGCGCGGTGCAGACCCACATGACCAACTCGCGACTCACGGATCCCGAGGTGCTGGAACTGCGCTACCCGGTGCTGCTGCGCG
>DASTQG010000466.1:0-3193 GCA_035761885.1 Steroidobacteraceae bacterium
ATGCAGCGGTGCTGGACGAGATGCTGCCATTCCTCGAGGGTCAGGCGTTGCAACCGGGTGAGCACGACGTCTACTTCCAGCCGTCGGTGTCCGATGAGACGGCCTCGCTGTTCGAGCACTGCGCGCGCGCGCTCGATGGAAGCCTGACCTCCGGTCCGCACGGATTGCCTCTCATCGGCACAGGTGACTGGAACGACGGCATGAACCGCGTCGGCGAGCACGGCCGCGGCGAGAGCGTCTGGCTCGGTTGGTTCCTGCACGCAACGCTCACCGCGTTCACACCGCTGGCGCGTGCCCGCGGTGAGTCGGAGCGCGTCGCGCGCTGGCACGCCCACGCGGACTCCCTGCGAACTGCGCTCGAGCGCGCGGGATGGGATGGGGCCTGGTACCGCCGCGCCTACTTCGATGACGGAACGCCGCTCGGTTCGGCGCAGAACGAGGAATGCCGCATCGATTCCATCGCGCAGTCCTGGAGCGTGATCTCGGGCGCAGCGGATCCGGTGCGCGCGGCGCAAGCCATGAGCGCGGTGGATCAGCTGCTCATCGATCGAGACAAGGGGCTTGCGCTGCTCTTCACGCCGCCTTTCCACCGCACGTCGCTCGATCCCGGCTACGTCAAGAGCTATCCGCCGGGCGTGCGCGAGAACGGCGGTCAGTACACTCACGCGGCGACCTGGTCCGTGATCGCGCTGGCGCGCCTGGGTGAAGCGGAGAAGGCCTCGCAACTGTTTTCGATTCTCAATCCCATCAACCGGACCGACACGCGCGCCGCTGCGCATCGCTACAAGGTCGAGCCGTACGTCGTCGCCGCGGATATCTATTCCGTCGCCCCGCACGCGGGGCGTGGCGGCTGGACGTGGTACACGGGTTCCGCCGGCTGGATGTATCGCGCCGGCCTGGAGGCCATCCTGGGATTCCAACTCGAAGGCAAGCACCTGAGAATCGCTCCGTGCATCCCCGCGCACTGGCCTGGGTTCGAGGTCTCGTTCCGATACGGCACCGCGCGGTACGAGATCCTCGTCCAGGATGCGGGCACCGAGGTCATCGGGCTCGAAATCGACGGCGAACCCGTGACGGGCGGTCTGGTCGCGCTCGTCGACGATGGCGCGGTGCACGCAGTGCGCGTCGTGCTGGGTGAGGGCGCGCGCTCCGCAGGCCGAGCGACGGATGTTGCGAGCTAGACGCATCTGCGGCAAGAGCGGGCTTTTGTGCGGTAGCGCACCCTGCGATCCATGAAAAGCCTATACTTGGCTCGCCATGCCGCGCAGCGTCCGACCGCAGCAGAATCACATACTGGACGCGCTTCCCGCGCCCGAACGTGAACGCCTGTTCCCTCATCTGAAGTTCGTCACCATGCCGCTCGGCACGGTGCTCTACGAGTCGGGCGATGCGCTGCGGCACATCTACTTTCCCACCGATTCGATCGTTTCATTGCTCTACGTGCTGGAGGACGGCGCTTCGGCGGAGATCGCGGTGGTGGGCAACGAAGGCGCGATCGGCGTCGCGTTGTTCATGGGTGGGGAGACCACGCCGAGCCGCGCGATCGTGCAGAGCGCCGGCAGCGCCTACCGGTTGAGCGGGACACGCCTGAAGCAGGAATTCAACCGCCATGGCGAGCTGCTGCACGTGCTCCTGCGCTACACCCAGTCGCTGATCACGCAGATGGCGCAGACCGCGGTCTGCAACCGGCACCACAGCGTGGACCAGCAGTTGTGCCGATGGCTGCTGCTGTCGCTCGACCGATTGCCGTCGAACCAGTTGAACATGACGCAGGAGCTCATCGCGAACATGCTCGGAGTGCGGCGCGAAGGCGTCACCGAAGCGGCGGGCAAGCTGCAGAAGAAGGGCGTGATACGGTACAACCGCGGTCAGATCACGGTCCTCGATCGGCCCCTGCTGGAGCGCCTTTCGTGCGAATGCTATGCGGTGGTCAAGAGGGAGAGTGACCGCCTGCTGCCTCATCGACTCCCCGCCTGACCTTCAGACGCATCGCGAACTCGCTCCCCTTGCCGGGCCCGGCGCTTTTCGCGCCGATCGTTCCGCCGTGAGCCTCCACGATCTCGCGGGCAAGATACAGGCCGATGCCCAGCCCGCCTTCCGATCGTGCGGCCATTGCATGCGCTCCCTGCTCGTAGAGGTTGAAGATCGCGTCGATGTCGGCGGCCGCGATGCCCGCGCCCGTGTCGCTCACGCTCAGGATCACCTCGTCATCGACGCGGTGCGCGCCGATGCGGATCTGTCCGCCCGCATCGGTGTACTTCGCCGCATTGACGAGCAGGTTGTGCACCACCTGGGACATGCGCATGAGGTCGACCTCCAGCACGATCGGCTGCTGGGGAAGGTCCACTGTGAGCGTGTGGTTGCGCGTGTGAACGGTGGGCGCGGCGGTTTCCAGCGCCCGGTCGACGATCTGCGACACCGTCGTACGCCGGCGGCGCAGCAGCAGTCCGCCGATGCTCAGGCGCCCGACGTCGAGCAGGTCCTCGACGATTCGCCCGATACCGCTCGCCTGTCTTTCGATCACCGCTGCGCTCTCCCGCTGCGCAGCCGCGTCGAGCACGCCGGTCGCAAGCAAGGCCGCGACGTTCTGCAGAGGAGAGAGCGGGCCACGCAGCTCGTGGGCCAGGATGTGGATGAAGCGCTCCTTGTTCCGATCCGCGGCCATCGCCAGCTCAGCCGCCAGCCCACGCTGCGCGTGCATCTGGGTCATGAGCTCGAACGAGGCGAGCACTTCGCGCGCCGCGACCGCGAACGTTCCCAGACTGGTGAGCAGCCTCGCGTGCTCGGCGTCGAAGTGGTACATCCGGTCGTGCGATGCGACCCAGATGATTCCTGCGGGAGAGCGCTCGCCGTGGAACGGGATCAGCAACGCCTCCTCGCTTACGGGAGACGGCCCCTCGACATCGGGGGACCTCTGCATCGCCTCCTGCATCAGCTGGACGGAGTCGCCATCCAGAGCGACGCCCCACGGGCATAGCGTCCGGGGTGCATTGCGTCCGAGATGCTTCGCATGCGTGCCAGCCAGGCCGCGCCAGCGAAAGACGCGCTCGCCCTCCTCGTCTTCGATGAGGCTGACGCCCGCCGCGTGCGCTCCGCAGAGCTCCAGGGCCAGGTCTGCGATCTTCTGGAACACCGACCGGGGCGAGGCTGCCAGCGTCCTGGCCAGCGCGCAAAGCGCGCGGCTCTCCCCTTC
>DASTQG010000467.1:0-4128 GCA_035761885.1 Steroidobacteraceae bacterium
AGGTCGCGGGCTGGTTCGAAAAGGAATCCACGTTCAACTGAGAAAAGGGGACAGTCCCCTTTTCCCCGAGACGCAGTTCACACTGGCGTCAATCGCAGCCTCTTGTTTCACGTCGGAATTTTGACGCGCGAGTTCACGAACGCGGCGGCGATTGCGTCAACCCGTTGATTCCTTTGTCGCGCAGGTACGCGGCACGGAACTTGCTCCCTCCCCCGCGTGTTTCGCGCCGGCGTCGGTTCGCTGGCAGCGGAATTGCGTCACAAAGGGAGAGCGCATTGGCCCTGGCAACCGAACATCAAGAGCTCGCGCAGGCGTTCGCCGCGTTCGGCCGTCTCTCGGCCACGCTCGAAACTTCCTATCGCGATCTCGAAGCGAAGGTCGCGAGCCTGCACGCGGAGCTGGAACTGGCGCGCGCCGAGCGCGTGCGCCAGGCGCAGGAGAAGCAACTGCTGGCCGAGCGGCTGCGCAACCTGCTGGAACTGCTTCCCGGGGGCGTGGTGGTGGTCGACGGCGCGGGCGCGGTGCGCGAGTTCAACCCCGCGGCCGCCGACATTCTCGGGGTGCCGCTCGACCAGGCGCGCTGGAGCGATGTGTGCGCGCGCACGTTCCGCAGCGCCAGCCGCTTCGGCGGCGAGGTCACGTTGCAGAGCGGCCGGCAGGTGAGCATCTCGCAGCGCGCGCTGGGTGCCGAGCCCGGCTACATCGTGCTCATCGCAGACCTCACCGAAACCAACCTCGTGCGCGAGCTCCTGGAGCGGCACAAGCGCCTGAGCGCCATCGGCGAGATGGCAGCGGCGCTCGCACACCAGATCCGCACGCCGCTGAGCGCGGCGCTCCTCTACGCCTCGCAGATGACCGGCCCCTCGCTCGCGGAGAGCGATCGCACACGCTTCGCCGAGCGTACCCGCAGCTGCCTGCACGACCTCGAGCGCCTGGTGAACGACATGCTCGCCTTCGCGCGTGGCGGCGGCGGTGTGGTGGAGAACTTCAGCCCCAGCGCGCTGCTCGAGCAGGTGGCGCAGTGCCTGGAGCCGAAGCTCCAGGGCGGCGCGCGCCTCACGATCCGCACGCTCGCGCCGGAGCTCAAGCTGCGCGGCAACAGCCAGGCGCTCGCGGGCGCACTGCTGAACCTCGCGACCAACGCCTTCGAGCTCGGCAAGGACGTGAGCGTCACGATCGAAGTGTCGAGTCCGCACGCCGGCTGCGTGCAGATTCGCGTTTGCGATGACGGCCCCGGCGTACCCGCGGAGCTGCGCGAGCGCATCTTCGAACCCTTCTTCACCACGCGCCAGCGCGGCACGGGCCTGGGGCTCGCCGTCGTGAAATCCGTGGTCAGCGCCCATGGGGGAGAGGTCACGCTCGAAGCGAACCAGCCCCACGGCGCCGCGTTCGTGATCCGCCTGCCCGTCGCCGGCGTCGCGCCGGTGATGCCACTGCAGCGTGCCTCATGAGCGAACGCAACTCCTCCATCCTGGTGGTCGAAGATGATCCGGCGCTGCGCGACGCCCTGTGCGACACGCTGCAGATCGCAGGCTACGACGTCACCGCGGCCGCGGACGGAAGCGCGGCTCTCGAGCTGTGCGAGCGCACCGCCTTCGGTGTCGTGGTGAGTGACGTGCAGATGCGGCCGATGGACGGCCACGAGCTGCTCGCGCAGCTGCGCGGCAAGCGTCCCGATCTACCCGTGGTGCTGATGACCGCCCACGGCACGATTGGCAAGGCGGTCGAAGCGATGCGCGACGGCGCCGCCGACTACCTGCCCAAGCCCTTCGAAGCCGGCACGCTGATCGAGCTGGTGCGGCGCCTGCTGCCCGCGGCGGAGAGCCCGACCGAGCTGGTGGCCGAGGACCCGCGCATGCGCGAAGTCCTGGGGATGGCGCGGCGCATCGCCGCTACCGACGTGACCGTGCTGATCACGGGCGAGAGCGGCACCGGCAAGGAAGTGTTCGCGCGCTTCATCCACGTGCAGTCCGAGCGGCGCGAGCGGCCCTTCATCGCGATCAACTGTGCCGCCATCCCCGAGAACATGCTCGAGGCCGTGCTGTTCGGCTACGAGAAGGGCGCCTTTACGGGCGCACAGACTGCCCACGCCGGCAAGTTCGAACAGGCACAGGGCGGAACGCTGCTCCTGGACGAGATTTCCGAGATGGACCTGAGCCTGCAGGCGAAGCTGCTGCGCGTGCTGCAGGAACGCGAGGTCGAGCGGCTCGGCGGTACGCGCACGATCTCGCTCGATGTGCGGGTGCTCGCCACCAGCAACCGCAGCCTGCGCGAAGAAGTTGCCGCAGGCCGCTTCCGCGAGGACTTGTACTACCGCCTCAACGTCGTGCCGCTGCGCCTGCCGGCGCTGCGCGAGCGCCGTGAGGACATTCTGCCGCTGGTGCGCCGCGCTCTCGCGCGCTACGCACAGCCCGGCACGCTTCCGCCCGCGCTAAGCGCTGATGCGGAGCAGGTGCTCACGCAGCACAACTGGCCCGGCAACGTGCGCGAGCTCAACAACGTCATCCAGCGTGCCGCGATCCTCGCGACCGGCGCCACGCTCAGGCCAGAAGATCTGCGCTTCGAGACGGCCGATACCGCTGATGAAACCGCCGCGCCGCAGCCGGCCAGCATCGCCGACACGGCAGTGACGGCGGCGCTCGGCGCGGACCTCAGGGAGCGCGAGCGCGCGCTCATCCTGGAGGCGATCCAGAACGCGCCCAGCCGCAAAGAAGCCGCCGCGCGCCTGGGCATCAGCCCACGCACGCTGCGTCACAAGCTCGCGCAGATGCGCGCGAAAGGACTGGAGGTCGCATGAGCACGTTGGAAATCAACCGCGTCCTGGCCGAGATGCGCGCGCTGTCCGCGCAGGCAGCCAGCCGCGCGCCGGAGCCGATGGTTGCCGCCGGCGCCGGTGGCCCGAGCGACTTCGGCGCCTTGCTCAAGGCCGGACTCGACAAGGTGAACAATGCGCACAGCAGTGCCACCGCGGCCGCGAAAGCTTTCGAGGCCGGTGCGCCGAACGTGGACATCACCGGCGTGATGCTCGAGGTGCAGAAGGCCGGTCTCGCCTTCAAGGCGATGACCGAGGTACGCAACAAGCTCGTCAATGCGTACCAGGAAATCATGAACATGTCGATGTAACCGGAACACCAGGACACACCATCAATGGCCGAGACACTTCCCGCTGCCCAGGTTCCGCTGCCTGCGCCGCGCACCGTCATGGACACCGTTCCGGGGCTCAAGCAGCTCATGCTGCTCGTGGGCATCGCGGCGAGCGTTGCCGCCGCCATATGGCTCGTGCTCTGGTCGCAGGGCCCGAGCTACACGCTGCTGTACGGGCAACTCTCCGAGCGAGAGTCGGGCGCCGTGATCGATGCGCTCGCATCCTCCGGCATTCCATACAAGCTCGAGGGCGGCTCGATCACGGTTCCCGAAGCGCAGGTGCACGAGGCGCGCATCAAGCTCGCCGCCCAGGGCCTGCCACAGAGCGACAACATGGGTGTGGAGCTGATCCAGCAGGACCAGGGCTTCGGCACCAGTCAGTTCATGGAGACCGCGCGTTACCAGCACGCGCTCGAGACGGAGCTGGCACGCACCGTGGTGAAGGTGCAGGGTGTGCAGTCCGCGCGCGTGCACCTGGCGCTGCCGCGCCCTTCGGTGTTCGTGCGCGACCGCAAGAAGGCGAGCGCCTCGGTGATGCTGCAGCTGTATGCCGGCCGGCGCCTGGAGCCGGGCCAGGTCGCTGCGATCGTGCACCTGGTCGCGTCCAGCGTGCCGGACCTCGAAGCCAACGACATCACGCTCATCGACCAGAACGGCACGCTGCTCAACTCTCCCGCGGATGGCGGAGAGCTCGCCATGACGGCGAAGCAGTTCGAGTACACGCGCCAGATCGAGGAGAGCTATTCGCGACGCGTCGAAGAGCTGCTCACGCCGATCGTCGGTTCCGGCAGCGTGCGGGCGCGCGTGACCGCGGAAGTCGACTACACCGTCACCGAGTCCACGCGCGAGGACTACGACCCGGCACAGACGGCCGTGCGCAGCGAGCAGACCTCGAACGATCAGCGCATGGCAGGCGATCTCGCGCTCGGCATCCCGGGCGCGCTCAGCAACCAGCCCCCGGGCACCAGCGGCGCGCCGACGGCG
>DASTQG010000468.1:0-3470 GCA_035761885.1 Steroidobacteraceae bacterium
AGCTCCAGCCATTCGCGCTGCGCCTTGCGGTAGTGCACCGGCGCCAGCTGAGAGTACTCCATGAGCTCGTGCAGCACCGTGCGGGCGAGTGATAGCTGACCCACCTGCTTCAGGAGCTGCGCGTAGCGCACGGTTGCTTCGGCGCCAGGGTAGTACTTGCTCAGCGCCCGATACTCATCGAGCGCCTTCTCGAAGTTGCCTTCGCCTTCCAGCGCGCGGGCGTACAGCAGGTGTCCGTCCGGGGACTTGAAACCCGGGTTGTGACGAATGAGCGCATCGAGCGTTTCCCGCGCACCGCGGTAATCCTCGGCGACGAACTGCGCCTGCGCGAGGCCCAGCATGAGCACCGGGTCATGCTCGTACAGCCCCGTCATCGCCGAGCGGTAGGTTCCGATCGCGGCGTCGACCTGGCCCTTGGCGAGCTGCTCCTCGGCGAGCCGCACGCGGTTCTGCACGTTGCCGGACACGCGCACGCCGCTCTGCGCCTGGCGCAGGTCGTGCTCTGGATCGACGGTATCGCGCACGGCTTTCATCGCACGCCGGGCGGTGCGGCTGCGGCCGAGGTTCGGCAGCACTTCGGCGAGGAAATAGGCGAGCGGGCCGACGCCCGGCACGAGGATCACCCAGATCCACATCCGGTCAGCGCCGGTGCGGATCGCGTGCACGATGAGCGCGACCTGGATGGCGGTCGACAGGAATAGCAGCGGCATACGCGCGAGTTCCCTGGCGGATTGTCTCGTCACCGCAAAGCGTAGCCGATCTCCACGAAAGCGGTACGGTCACGTCCCGGAAAGTAGCGGTAGTTCCCAAAAGCGAAGTCGGCGCGGTCGGCATAGGCGCTGTCGAGCACGTTGTTCACACGCGCCGCCGCATGCCAGCCGGGCAGGAACCGCCAGGTGAGCCCCACGTTGGCGAGGTCGTGGCCCTCGTAGCGGTTCGCATTGGCCGCATCGACGAAATAGCTGCCCACGCTGACCCACTCCGCCTGCGCTTCCCATGCGGTGGCCGGCACCCACTGGACACGGGCCGTGTGCACGTGCCGCGGCGCAGTATCCACGTCGTTGCCCGCGCGGATCTGCTCGCCCTGCTCCGCATTGCGATCGAACTCGTACTGGTGGCGCGCGTACGTTCCGGCCGCGCTCAGGCGCAGGGACGAAATGGGTGACCAGCCGAGCTCGTACTCGAAGCCGCGATGACTGGTGCGACCGTCGCTCACGTTGAACGCCTGGGCATCGCGCAGGATCACGTTCTTCTTGTCGAGCCCGAACACCGCGAGCGAGTAGTCGAACGTGGCACTGGCGCCGCGCACCCCGAGCTCGAGGCTGTCGATGCGTTCGGAGTCCAGGTCCGCCACGGTCTGCTGGCGCTGCAAGCGGTACAGCTCGTTGGTTTCCGGAGCGCGGAAGCCGCGGCCGGCACTGAGGTACAGCCGATGATCGGCGGCGAGGGACCAGATGAACGAGAGCTTCGGTGCGACGTTGGTGAACTCATCGGTGCGATCCGCGGGACGGCTGTAGAGGCAGCCGCCGAGCGGGCAGGGCACGCCGTTCTCGTCGGTGTTGCCCGCCAGCATGCGGTTGTCGTAGTCGTAGCGCACGCGCTCCACGCGCAGCCCCGCGTTCACGCGCAGTCGGTCCGACAACGCGTAGTCCAGCTGCGCGTAGGCGGCGGCACTGACACTGTCGACATCGAAGTCGTAATGCCGCCCGGCGGGACGAATCGCGTTCTGTGCGGCGGTGCCGTCGGTGGTGGGCCCGTCCTGTTCTTCCAACAGGAACGTGCTCGCGCCCTCGACGTCCAGGCCGAACGTGAGCCTCGAATCCTCCGCGCCGCGCGCCATCGACCAGTAGAGGGCGGCGCTGTCCTGGCCGTTCTCTTCCAGAGGCTTGCCCAGCAGGAAGTGCTGCAGGAACTGCATCCGCGAGCTGCGCAGGGCGGCGCGCACGTCGTAAGGCCGCGCATCCTCGCCGCCTTGCCAGTGAGCCGTGAGGCGCGCGCTGTGCGCGTCGCGAAACGCTTCGGGATTGGCGTTGGTAAAGCGCAGGTCCTCGTCCTCGTAGGCCTCGAAACCCTGGATGAAGCCCGCCGTTTCCTGGTTGAGGTTGGTGGCCGCGAGGCGCACTCGCAGCGTGCCGTCCTCGAAGCGATGCGTGAGGAGCGAGTTGAGCTTGGCTTCCTCGAACCCGGATTCGTCGCGAAAGCCGCCGTCATGCGTCCAATGGCCCAGCACGCGCCAGTCCGTGCCGCGCTCAGCCTCGTCGGCGTGCGCGAGGTCCGCGCGCAGGCGCAGGTAGTCGTCCGAACCCGTCTCGACGCTCGAGCGCAGTCCCGGCCGCGCCGCGGGGTCTTCGAACACGACGTTCACGGTGCCGTGCATGGCATTGGAACCATAGAGTGCCGACGCGGGGCCGCGCACGATCTCGATCGCGTCCGCCTGTTCGCTGTTCACCTCGAACAGCTCGTTCACGTTGCAGAAGCCGCTCGGACGCACCGGGATGGTGTCTTCCAGCATCAGGAACGCTCCGCATGAGCCCGGGCCGGTGAGCACCGGCGACCGGATCGCCGTGAGGCTCTCCTGTCCGCTGCCGCGCTGGATCATCGTGCCGGCCGCGCGGTTCATGATCTCCGCGTGGTGCGTGGCGCCGCGCGCGGCGATTTCCTCCGCCGAGAGACGCGAAATGCTGCCGGCGTGCTCCAGCAGGGGCTGTGCGATGCGCGTCGAGGTGACGACCATTTCCCCGGTGGGCGGGGTTTGTGCCTGTGCGGCCGCAACCAGCGGCGCGAGCACGAGCAGCGAAGAGCGACGCACTACGGTTTGGTCCCTGGACTCTTGTCGGTTGCCGTGCGCGGCAGGGCGAAGGCGACCACGCTGTCGCCCGAGTCCGTGCCGAGCCCCCCATGACCGCCGGCGGCGATCACCACGAACTGCCGATTGCCCGGTCCGGCCCGATAGGTCATCGGTGTTGCCTGTCCACCCGCGGGCAGCCGGCCCTTCCACAGCTCCTTGCCGGTTTCGACATCGAAGGCGCGCAGAAAGTTGTCCATGGCGGCGCCGATGAAAATGAGACCGCCGGCGGTGACGATCGGACCGCCCATGTTGGGTGTGCCGAGGTTGCGCGTAGGGACGAAGAAGGGCGCCAGGTCCTCGGTGGAGCCGAGCGGCACCTGCCACTTGATCGTGCCCGCGCGCAGGTCCACGGCCGCGAGCGATCCCCACGGCGGCGCGGTGCACGGCAATCCGAGCGGAGAGAGCAGTGCTTCGCGCCGCATGCCGTAGGGAGTGCCGCTCTGCAGGGCGAATTCGGAATCGGGGAAATCGCCCGAGCCCGCCAGCCTGCGCACCTCCTCGGTCTTGATGAGCGTGACGACCGTCGCTAGCTGCGACACCGGCACGATGGCCCATTGCCGGCGGCTGTCGAACGCCAGTCCGCCCCAGTTCGTGCCGCCCACGTAGCTCGGATACAGGAGCG
>DASTQG010000469.1:0-6338 GCA_035761885.1 Steroidobacteraceae bacterium
GGGCGAAGCGATTCCGCCGTTCGTACCTACGGGCTCGCGAACCTCGAGCACCAGGTGGCGGTGCGTCCCAATACGATCTTTCAGTCCGGCTCGGTCGGCAAGCAGTTCACCGCGGCGGCGATCCTGCTGCAGGTCGAGGACGGCAAGCTCGGTCTCGACGATCCGATCGCGCGCTACTTTCCGTCCGACCGGCCGCACTGGCGCGCGATCACGATCCGCCACCTGCTCACGCACACGGCGGGATTGCCGGACTACTACGACGAGACCGGCTCGCCGCTCCTGGACCTGCGGCGCGACTATACCGAGCAGGAGTTGCTGCAGAAGGCGATGCAGCTGGAACCGCAATTCGCCCCCGGGGAGCGTTGGGCCTACAGCAACACCGGATACGTGGTTCTCGGCGCGCTGATCCGCAAGCTCACGGGCAAGTTCTATGGCGACGTGCTGCGCGAGCGCATCTTCGTGCCCGCGGGCATGGAGACCGCCCGCGTCATCAGCGAAGAAGACATCGTGCCGAATCGCTCCGCGGGGTACGAGATCGTCGGCAACGAGGTGAAGAACCAGGGCTGGGTTTCGCCTTCGCTCAACACGACCGCCGATGGAGCGCTCTATCTCACCGTGCGCGACCTGCTGAGCTGGGACGTGGCATTGCGCGAACGGCGGCTTCTGAACAAGACGAGTTACGACGCGATCTGGCGGCCGGTGCAACTGAACGACGGCACCCACTACCCGTACGGCTTCGGCTGGTTCATCGGCGAACAGCGTGGCTCGCTCAACATCGAGCACGGCGGCAGCTGGCAGGGATTTCGCACCCACATCGCGCGCTACGTCGAGCGCGGCCTGTCCATCGTGGTGATGTGCAATCTCGCTCAGTGCGAGGCGGGCGAGATCGCGCACCAGGTGGCGGGTCTCGCCGATCCGCTGCTGCTCATGCCCGATCCCCAGGTGCTGGGACGCGACGAGCAACCGCATCGCACGCGCGTGCTGCGCGAAGTGCTCGCGGCCTGGAGCGCAGGCAAGGCGCACGAGGGCATGTCGGCCGGGTTCGCGAAGCACATGGATCCGAGCGCGCGCACCTCCGCCCAGCGGCGCGACGTTGCCGAGCAGCTCGAGCGCGAGACGGTGTTCCGGTATCTCGCCGAAGACGACGTGCGAGAGGCGGAAATCGGCCGCAGCGGGTCGAAGGTCTATCGCATCGTGCACTGCGCGACCGTCACGCCGACCGGTACGCAGTCCTATCGCTTCTATCTCGACGAGAACGCCAAGGTGACCGACATCGGCGTCGAGGGCTGGTGATCAGGTTCGCTCGAACGCGAGGTCCCAGACGCCGTGACCTAGTCGGCGCCCGCGCAGCTCGAAGCGGGTGGGCGGGCGGCTGTCGGGCCGCGGCACCCATTTGCCGTCCGCCGAGCGGTTGCGCAGGGCCGGACAGGCACTCAGCACTTCGAGCATCTGCTCGGCGTAGTGCTGCCAGTCGGTCGCGAGCCGCAGCAGGCCGCCGGGCTGCAAGCGGCTCGCAGCCAGTGCCGCGAACACCGGCTGGATCAGCCGGCGCTTGTGATGACGGGCCTTCGGCCACGGATCCGGAAAGAAAATCAGGATCTCGGCGATCGAGGCCGGCGCGATGCGCTGCTCCAGTACCTCCACCGCGTCGCTCCTCATCACGCGCAGGTTGCGCAGGCCGAGCTCCGCCGTCCGCAGCAGCACGCGTCCGACTCCCGGCTCGTGCACTTCGATGCCCAGGAAATCGCGCTCCGGCTGCGAGGCTGCCAGGGCCAGCAGCGCCTCGCCGTTACCGAAGCCGATCTCGATCACGCGCGGCGCGCGCCGGCCGAACAGCGCGTCGAGATCGAGCGGCTCGCCGGGATGCTCGACGCCGAAGCGCGGCCACAGGTCCACGAGCGCTCGAGACTGCGCGCCCGTGATGCGGCCCGCGCGGCGCACGAAACTGCGCACGCGGCGGTGCTGTGGCCCACCTTGATCCGGTTCGGACATTCCCTGCTTCGCTGCAGCCCTCGGTTGATCGCATGCTACAGTTCCGCGCATGGGGAGACTGCTGCTTTTTCTGATCCTGGCTGCCGCCATCGTCTGGTTGATCAGGTCGATGACGCGCGCGCGTTCGCGGGACGTGCCGAGCACCGCGCGCCACCGGCCGCCGATCGAGGGATCCGCGACGGAGCCGCCGCCCGCTTCGCTGGAGGGGCCGCAGGCAGGTTCGTTCGACAACCGCGAAGTGTTCCGCAAGCTCCACCAGCTCGCGCTCGGTGGAACGGCGATCGCGCCGCAACCGCCAGGCCACGAGCGTGTGATCCGCGCCGTGGAGGAGACGCTGCGCGGCGATCTGAGCCGGCTCAAGCATGCGCCGCGCCGCCCGCTGCTCCTGCCGCAACTCCTGCGCGCGGTGAACGACAGCGAAACATCGCCGCGCGAGCTGTCGAACCTGATCGCGCGCGATCCGGCACTGACCGGGAGCCTGCTGCAGTTCGCCAACAGCCCGCTGTACCGCATGAATGCGCAGGCGGTGGAGAGCGTCGATCGCGCCGTGTCGGTCCTCGGTTTCGATGGCATTCGTTCCCTGATCGCCACAGCATTGATCCAGCCAGTGTTTCGAGTGCCCGGCGGCGCTTTCGTCGGCTATCCGGAAGCCGTCTGGGAGCACACCTTCCGCTCCGCCGCGGCGGCCGAAGCACACGCGGCGATCGTCGAGAACTCGGATCCCTTCGCCGCGCAGCTCATTGCGCTGGTGATGGGGCTCGCCTCGCTCATCGTGTTTCGCGCCGTGCTGGACGAGTACGCCATCCAGGGTGGACCGAAGCCGGACGCAGGCGTGATGGCGATGCTGCTGGATGCGCACACGGCGCACGTCGCTCGCAAGATCGCGGACGACTGGGAGCTCTCGGGCAGGGTACTGGCGGCGCTGGAGGATCAGGTGCCGGAGCTCGGGATGAACAAGCCGGCATCGCTCGGGCGCTCGTTGCGCTTCGGCCGCCTGCTCGGCGCGCTCTCGCTGCTGCAAGTGCACGGCCTCATCGACGAGGACGCCGCGAAGGCCGAGATGAAGGCAGCCGGCGCGAGCGGACCGCACGTGGAGCGCATCTGGGCGCGGCTGGGAAATCTGCAGGGAAGCGCCTAAAATCGAATCAGGCGCGGGTGTAGTTCAATGGTAGAACTGCAGCTTCCCAAGCTGCTAACGTGGGTTCGATTCCCATCACCCGCTCCACTCTCGTCAGGCCGCTCGTGCAACCTGCGCATTCGACGCAGCTCCGGGAGCACTATCGCCTCCCGTGATGAGACGCGTTCCGCTCCGGTACGTCAGATACGCCCAGAACCAGTCGAACATTACCGAGAGGCGATTGCGCAATCCAACGAGGAAGCCCACGTGCACCAGACCCCAGAGCCACCAGGCGATTGCGCCGGACAACCGTACGAAGCCGAAATCGACGACGGCCGCCTTGCGACCGATCGTCGCGAGGCTGCCGAGATGCTTGTAAGTGAATCCTGACTGAGCCGAGCCACCCGACACACGCGCGCTGATCAGGCTGGCGACATACGCGCCGCCTTGCTTGGCCGCGGGCGCCAGACCGGGTACCGGCTTTCCCTCCCAGCCGTTGGACAACGCCGTATCGCCGATCGCGAAGACGTTCTCGAAGCCGGGCACGGACAGGTCGTCGGCAACCTTCACCCGCCCCGCGCTATCCGCCGCAGCGCCTAGCCAACGCGCGGCGGGCGAGGCGACGACGCCCGCTGCCCACAGTACGGTGCGTGCGGCGATCCGCTCCCCACTCACCAGCACGCCGTCGGCGTCGATTTTCTCGACACGGCTGCCGGTGCGCACCTCAACGCCCAGTGCCTCGAGCGCACGCGTGGCCTGCGCCGACAGCGACGCGGCGAACGTCGGCAGGATGCGTGGGCCCGATTGCACCAGGATCACGCGTGCGCCGGCGGGATCGAAGCGACGAAAGTCCTTCTCCATGCCCCAGCGCGCGAGCTCCGCGATCGCGCCGGCGAGCTCGACGCCGGTCGGGCCGCCGCCGACGATCAGGAACGTGAGAAGGCGCTGCCGCTCTGCCGGATCGTCGGTGCTCTCCGCTCCTTCGAACGCGAGCAGCACGCGCCGGCGCACTTCGGTTGCATCCTCCACCCGCTTGAGGCCGGGTGCGAACGGTTCCCACTCCTCCTTGCCGAAATAGCTGTGGCTGGCACCGGTGGCGAGCACCAGGTAGTCGTAAGGCACGCGCTGCTCGCCGACCAGGACTGCGCGCCGCGCGGCGTCGATGCCGGTGACCGTGCCCAGCAGCACGCGAACATTGAAGAACTCACGGAACAGGCCGCGCACCGTGCTGGCGATGTCGCCGGGAGAAAGCCCGGCGGTCGCAACCTGATAGAGCAGTGGCTGAAAGAGGTGATAGTTGTGCCGGTCGATGAGCGTGACCTGCACCGGCGAGCGGCGAAGCCCGGCCGCACAGGCGAGACCGCCGAAGCCAGCGCCCACGATGACGACGCGCGGCAATCCGTCCAGCGAGAACGCGGGCTTGCCGTCGAGCTGCGGAAAGATACGCCGCAGCCATAGATCGATGAAAGCGTCCAATGACGCCGGGCCCGGTCCCCGCACGGCGATGAGGGCGAGCGTGGCCGCCCACCAGAACAGGCCCGCACCGGCATCTGCCATGCCGGTGAGCAGCGCCGTGACGAGCAGCACGATCGCCGCGAGCCGGGTTGCGATGCCCAGCGCCATCGACGCGCCCAGCAGCAAGAGAGCAGCGGCGGGCAGCGTCAGAGAAGAAGCGGACGCGATCGGCACGATCCGGCTGGCGTCGGTGCCCGGCAGCGCAGACATGATCAATGCCGCCGAGAGCCACAGGCGCAACGCGAGCTGGAACAGCGGCGCGCCGAACGCATCGAGGGCGCGCGCCAGTCGACTGGTGACCTGCGCAAAGGGCAGGGCTGTGTCGCCCAGACCGCGCGCAACGAGAGCATCGAGCGACAACGGGCCGGGGCCGCGAACCGCGAACCACGCGAGCATCGCTGCCCAGAACAACTGCTGGTCGAGCGCGACGTAGCTGAATTGGGTGACGAGCGCGAGGAAGAGCATCGGCAGCGCTGCGACACGGGTTGCCAGGCCCAGCGCCAGGAACAACGGGCAGACGATCTCGATGGCCGCGCCGAGCCAGGCAGCGGTGACGGGATCGAGCCACGACACCGGATACTCGGTGGCGGACAGGAACAGCGCCGTGTCCCACGCGCCCACCTTGAGGATTCCCGATACGAAATAGATCTCTGCAATCCAGAGGCGGATCGTCAGGTCGATCAGCGGGCCCAGCGTGCGCGCGCAGATGCGAACGGCGTCCGACCAGTAACCGAGCAGGCGGGCCAGCGAGTTCATGTGGCTTGTCCGAAGAAGTATTGAAAGGGAATGTGCGCGCGCATCGCCCAATGTCGTTCGTCGTGATGCGCTTCGGGAAAACTCAGGTAGTGCAGGTCGCGCCCCATCGCGAAGCCGCGCTGGCCGAGGAGCGCGCGCATGTCGCGCGTGGCCTCGTAGTTGTCGCGCGGCCAGCCGCTGTCCAGGTATACGCGCACGTTGCGCCGCGGCTCGCGGGCGATCCGCTCGCGCAGGTCGTCGCGCCACCCGAACGTGCTCGACAGGCAGGCGGCCATGCCGAAAACCTCGGGGTATTGCCAGGCGAGGTAAAGCGAAACGACGCCGCCGAGGGACGAGCCCATGACGGCGGTGTGCCCGGCTCCGCTGAGCGTGCGGTATTCGGTATCGATAGCGGGCTTGAGAACTTCCGTGACGAACCGCCCGTAGGTCTCGTAGCCCGGCTGCGTGTAGTCGTGCTCGCGCGAGTTCGGATAGATGCCCACCACGATGACCGGCTCGATCGCATGCATAGACTCGAGCACGCGCAGCGTTTCGGCGATTCTCCAGTGCTGCCCGCCGAACGCTTCGCCCGGGAAGAACAGGTTCTGGCCGTCCTGCATGTAGAGAACGGGGTAGCGGCGCAGCGGATTCTCGTGATAGCCGGCGGGGTAGAACGCGCGGTAGCGATGTGAGCGCCCGTGAGCATCGGAGAGCTGTCTCAGCTCGCACTCGCTGCAGTGCGAGTGTGCATCGAAATGCGGATAGACGTCGCAGGGCTGGTGGGCCCGCGCGAGCAGGAGCGCGTTGCCGCCGGCGGCCCAGCGCGACTGACCGCCCTCGATCAGGACCGGCTTGAAGTAGCGGTGCGAACCCGGTGCGGCGAGTGCGAACTCGTGGCACGCACCCTCGGCTGATACGCGAACGGCGTCGATGTCCGCTGTCCAGTCGGGCTCGGCGCGCAGGACGATTCGTCTGTGCC
>DASTQG010000470.1:0-4192 GCA_035761885.1 Steroidobacteraceae bacterium
AAAAGGTATGGGATCTTCATCGCGACGTCCTCCGTCCCTTGCCTTTCGCCTTGCGCACCTCGGTACGGAGGCGCTCCAGCTCCTCGGTGTCCACGTCACCGACCTGCAATAGATGCTGCGCCAGCGCCTGGGGTTTGCCGCCGAAGAATCTTTTCAGCAAGTGATGCACCGCGCTCCTACGCGCCTCTTCGCGCGAGACCTTGGGCAGGTACACGTGTGCCTTGCCCTCCTTGCGGTAGTCTACGAAGCCTTTCTCGTTCAGGATGCGCAGCATCGTCAGCGCAGTGGTGTAGGCGATCCCCTCCCGTTCGGCCAGCGCGTCGGTGACCTGCTGTACCGACGCTTCGCCCAGCTCCCACAGCACTTCCATGATGCGCTGCTCGCCTTCAGTGAGCGTCGTCGATCGGGGTCTGGCCATGGCGCCGGTCCTCAAACTAATTCCGTAGTTGATTGCAGCACGACCGCAGGGTGGTGTCAACGTATTCGTTAGTAGGAAGACCGCACGCCGAGCCGCCGGAGATGGCATGATCCCGTGGGCGGCCGACGATGCCGCATCTTCCGACGGAGTTGCGCATGGCCGTGTATCACGTGGTGTGGCTGAAGTTCGGCGAAGGAGTGCCGGCCCAGCGCGTGCAGGCGCACCAGCAGGCATTGCGCGGCCTCGCCGCGCAAGTTCCCGGAATCCTTTCCATCACGGGCGGGGCGAACTTCACGGATCGCGCCAACGGGTGCACGCACGGATTCGTGATCACGCTGCGCGACCGGCAGGCGCTCGCCGACTACGCGGTGCATCCACGGCACGTGGAGGTGGCATCCGCCCTGCGCCAGGATGCGCAGGTCCTGGTTCTCGACTACGAGGAATAGGGGCGGCCGACGCGCGCGCCGCGTTCGGTGGCCTTGCGCCGCCTGAACTGTTCCAGCCGGTCGAAGATGTCGCGCAGCTGCGCACGCAGGCGCTCGATCTCTGCCTTCGACAGGCTTTCGACCATGGTCTGGTAGATCTCGGTGCTCAGCGAGTTGCATTGCTCGGCCGTGCGGCGCCCCTTGCTCGTGAGCTGGATGATCGTCGCGCGGCTGTCGAGCTTGTCGGACTTGCGCGTGATGAGCTCGCGTTTCTCCAGCTCGCGCAGCTGGTGCGAGATGGTCGACTGCGGCAGCACCATTCGCTGCACGAGGTCGACCACCCGCACCGGCCCGCCCTCTAGCAGGATCACGAGCATGCGCGATTGGTGCAGGACCACGTCCAGGTGGCGGAAATGCGGCGTGCAGATGGCCGCCAGCTGCGCGTCGATACGATGCATCAGAAAAGAGATGCGGTCGTTGATGGCCGGCAGCGCGGAGCGTTGCTTCTTCTTCATGAGCCTCCCTGTGGATCTCCCGGCGCCCGGCCGTTCACTCATCGGGCGCGATCGTGACTTTCAGCCCGGCGAGCTCCTCGGTGAACTCGACCTGGCAGCTGAGGCGGGAATTGTCCTCGCAATGCGTGAGTTCCGCGAGTAGCTCGCGCTCGTCGGACTGCGGGACCGGCAGCCGCGCGACCCACTGCGGGTCGACGTAGACGTGACAGGTGGCGCACGAGCACATGCCGCCGCAGATCGCCGCGACCCCGTACTCGAGCTCGCGCAGCGTTTCCATGATCTTCAGGCCGGTTCTGGCATCCACGCTGTGCTCGTTGCCTTCGCGGTCGACCACCTTGAGCTCGGCCATGAATACCTGCGCCCGCCGGAAGAGGGGCCCTAGTCTGACGAAAGCGCCGTTCGGCCGCCACCGGCTGCGCGGCCCCGGCCAGATATATCGATTTCGATTCATCGAAATCGATATATCTGGCGGAAGGCGGGGTATTGTGACAAGCTCAGGCCGCGAGCGCTGGCACCGCCGTGCGGCGCTCCGATCTCAACGCCTCCGCTCCGACAGCCTTGCTTCTGGGGGGAAGATTGCGCGCATTCGCGGTGATCCTCGTCGTGGCCATTCCTCGGGCCGCTCGCTGAGCGCGGCACCAGGCGACGCGTCGTGTCGATCGACTCCGCCCGTACCATCGACGTGCATGCCCATGTCGTGCTGGAGGAATCGCTCGGCGCGGCCGGCAGGCACGGGCCCGAGCTGACCACGGCCAGCGACGGTCGCCCGTTGTTCCGCGTGGGCGGCTACTGCCTGCACGGCGTGCGCTATCGCGGCAGCCCGTTCATGGATCCGCAATTGCGCATCGCAGCGATGGACCGGGCGGGCATCGACTTCCAGGTGCTGTCGCCGAATCCGTTGACTTATTTTCACTACATCGACGCCGCGGCCGCGGCTGCGTACTGCCGCCGCCACAACGACGCACTCGCGGATCTGGTGCGCCGCTACGCGTCCCGTTTCGCCGGCCTTGCTGCGCTGCCGATGCAGGATCCGGGGCTCGCCGCACAGGAGCTCACCCGCGCGGTGGAGGAGCTCGGATTGTGGGGCGCATACGTGGGCACGGAGTTCGGCCTGCGCATCGATGCGCCGGAGCTCGATCCGCTCTACCGGCGCTTCGTCGAGCTCGATGTGCCGCTGTTCCTGCACCCCGCGCCGGCCGGCATCGACGGTCCGCCGGCTTTTCCGCCGCTCGGCGATTTCGACCTCGACCTGCTGGTCGGCTTTGCCGCCCAGGAGACGTCCGCCATCGGCCGGATCATCTTCGGCGGCGTGCTCGATCGCCACCCGCGGCTGGAAATCTGCGTGAGCCATGGCGGAGGCGCCATCGCCTTCCTGGCCGGGCGTTTTGCACAGGCCGCCCGCAAGCGGCCATGGGCGACGGACGCGCTGCGCGAGCCCGGCGCGTTCGAAGCCCGCCTGCGCCGCCTCTGGTTCGACGACCACGTCCACGATGAGCGCTCGCACGCGCTGCTGCGCGAGCGCGTCGGCGAGGATCGTCTGCTCTTCGGCACGAACTTCGCCGGTTGGGATCAACCGGAAGGCGCCGGTGGCGCGGAGGTTTCCCATCGTCTCGCCGAGAACGCGCGCCGGCTGTTTCGCCGGCACGCATCGCAAGCCGGGCGGTCGGCGACATCATGACCACCACCCTGATCTGCAATGGCCAGATCATCGACGGGACCGGCGCGCCCGCGCGACCCGGATCGGTGCTGGTCGAGCGCGACCGCATCAGCGCTATCGGAAAGGACGCCGATGACCGCGCCGCCCGGATCCCGGATCTGCGCCGCCTCGATGTGCGCGGCTGCACCGTCATGCCGGGACTCATCGATGGCCACTGCCACATCAGTTTCGACGAGCCGAGCTCGAACGACGAGCTCTTCTTCCACCGCAGGCACGGGCTGGCTGCCATCGCCGCCGCGCGCAATGCTCGCATCGTCCTGCAGTCGGGCGTCACCGGCATCATGGACGCCGATTCGATCTTCGAGATCGGCATCGACCTGCGCGATGCGATCGAGGCCGACATCATCGAAGGCCCGCGCATTTCCACGGGCGCCTACGCGCTGTGGACCAGCGTGGGAGGCACGGCGGGCCGCCTGATTCCCGACAGCGGCGTGCGCGGCTACGGCAAGGTGGTCAGCGGCAGGGAAGAGATCGTTGCCGAGGTCCGGCGGCAGATCAAGAACGGCGCGGACTGGATCAAGGTGCACGTGACGGGCCTGGTGCCGCGTCACCCGTTGCGCGGCGAAGTGAAATCCTGGACGCGCGAGGAGCTGCAGCTGGTGTGCGACACCGCGCACGAGCTCGGCATTCCGGTCCTGGGCCACTGTCGCGGCGCCAACTCGATCATCGACTGCGTGCATGCGGGCATGGACCTGATACTGCACGCGACGCTCATGGACGAGGAAGCGCTCGAGCTGCTCAGCGAGCGCAAGGTGCCGCTGATGCCGGTGTTCACCTTTCAGGCGAACCTGGCGGATTACGGTGCCGCGGTTGGCTCCGATCCGACGGTGCGCGAGATGTTCCGGCGCGAGATCGCCGACAGCGCGCAGATGCTGCGGCGGGCCTACGACGCCGGCGTGCCGCTGTTGTGCGGTAGCGAGGCCGGTTTCTCCATGACGCCATACGGTGACTGGCACTACCGCGAGCTCGAAGTCTTCGTGCGCGAGCTGGGCCTGACGCCGCTTCAGGCAATCCAGTGCGCGACCCAGGCAAACGCTTTCGCGCTGCGGCTCAGCGGGGAGGTGGGCGAGATCGCGGCCGGGCGCCTGGCGGACCTGATCGTGCTGGATGCCGATCC
>DASTQG010000471.1:0-5565 GCA_035761885.1 Steroidobacteraceae bacterium
ACCGCCGGCCTGTGCGACGAAGTTGTCGATCACGCGATGAAACAGAGTGCCGGCGTACTGACCGTCGTTCACGTAGCGCAGGAAATTCTCGACGGTAATGGGCGCGCGCTCGCGATTGAGCTGCACGGTGAAAGAGCCGGCGCTGGTGTCGAAGCGCACGCGGACCGGACCGGAAGGTGCCGGTGCTGCCTGCGGTTGCCCCGCCGGCGGTTGACCTGCCGGCGGTTGACCTGCCGGCGGCTGTTGTCCTGCAGGTGCTGTGGGGGGAGGCTGCTCCGCGGGCGGCTGTTGCGCCGGTGGCTGTTCAACGGGCGGTGTCGCCTGAGCCAATGCCTGGCTGTTGCAGAACGTCGCAAGGAGCAGGGCTGCGGCGAAAGCGCGGGCGGCGTGGGCAAGATGCATCGAGATCCTCGGAAACGGCAGCGCGAAACGGGCGACATCTTACCATCCGCGCGGCGCGCCAATACGCAGCGCTCGGGGTCGATGTCGTACCATAGCGGGCATGTCCGAACCCGCCCTCGCACGTTTCGCGCCGAGCCCCACCGGCTCGCTGCACCTGGGCAACGCGCGCACCGCGTTGTTCAACCTCGTGCTCGCGCGCAAGCTCGGCGGTCGCTTCACGCTGCGCATCGAGGACACGGACCTGGAGCGCAGCGCCGAGCGCTATCTCGGCGGGTTGATCGAGGATCTGCACTGGCTCGGCATTCGCTGGGACGAAGGGCCGGACGTCGGCGGTCCGCATGCGCCGTACCGGCAGTCCGAACGCGGCGCGACCTACCGGGATTTCTTCGCGCGCCTGGAGGGCACGGGCCTCACGTACCCGTGCTTCTGCTCGCCGCTGGAGCTCGACGTCTCGCGGCGCGCGCAGCTCGCGGCGGGCCGGCCGCCACGCTACGCGGGCACCTGCAAGAAGCTCACGGCGAAAGAGCGCGCCGCGAAGGCCGCCAGCGGAATCCGGCCGACCCTGCGTTTCGCGGTGCCGGTGGGACGGCGCGTGGAGTTCCAGGATTTCGTGCGCGGCGCGCAGCACTTCGCGAGCGACGACATCGGCGACTTCATCGTGCGCCGGGCCGACGGCAATGCCGCGTTCTTCTTCTGCAACGCGGTCGATGACGCGCTCATGGAAGTGACGCACGTGCTGCGCGGTGAGGATCACCTGACCAACACCCCGCGGCAGATCCTGCTGCTCGAGGCGCTCGGCCTGCGCGTGCCGCAGTACGGGCATGTCGCGCTCATCACCGGTGCCGACGGCGCTCCTTTGTCGAAGCGTCACGGGAGCGTGAGCGTGCAGGAGTTTCGCGAGCGCGGCTTCCTGCCCGAAGCGATCGTCAATCACCTGTTCCACCTGGGTCATTCCTCGGATCACGAGGGCTGGCTCGCGCTCGAGGAGATGCCCGGGCACTTTCGCCCGGATCACCTCGGGCGCGCGCCCGCGCGCTTCGACGAGGCGCAGCTGGTGCACTGGCAGAAGGAAGCCCTTGCGCGTGCGCCCGCCGAACAGCTCGAGCGCTGGTTCGCGCCGGCGCTGCCGCGGGGCGCGGCGTCCGAACACATCGCACGCGAGAAGCTCGCGGAGTTCGTCGAGGTGGTGCGCCACAACGTGGTGCTGCCCGAGGACGCACGGCCCTGGGTCGACGTCGTATTCGGTGAGCTTCCCGCGGTGAGCGAGGAAGACCGCAGCGTCGCGGCCGAGGCGCGCCCGGAATTCTTCGGCGCCGCGGTGCGCGCGTTCGATGCGCACGGCGCGGACCTGAGCGCCTTGAGCGCCGAGCTGCGCGCCGCCACCGGCCGCAAGGGCGCCGCTCTGTTCGCGCCCCTGCGCGTTGCGCTGACGGGCCGGCGTCATGGGCCCGAGCTCGCCCCCCTCCTGAAACTCATCCCGCCGGCCACGGTGCGCCGGCGACTGGAACACTGGTCGCGCTGATGCTCAAGATCCACAACTCGCTCACCGGCACCAAGGAAGAATTCCGGCCGCTCAACCCACCGCACGTGGGCATGTACGTGTGCGGCATCACGGTTTACGACTACTGCCACATCGGGCATGCACGCATGCTGGTGGCCTTCGATGTCGTGGCGCGCTACCTGCGCTCGCTCGGTTACGAGCTGACCTACGTGCGCAACATCACCGACATCGACGACAAGATCATCAGGCGCGCGGCCGAGAACGGCGAGCCGATCGACGCACTCACGGCGCGCTTCATCGCCGCGATGGACGAGGACTGCGCCGCGCTCAACATGCTCAAGCCGGACCGCGAGCCGCGCGCGACGCAGCATCTCGACGGCATCGTGCGCATGGTCGAGCAGCTGGTGAAGAAGGGCTACGCGTACGTCGCGGACAACGGCGACGTGCTGTATGCCGTACGCCGCTTCGAGGGTTACGGGAAGCTGTCGGGCAAGGACGTCGACGACTTGCGCGCGGGCGCGCGCGTGGAAGTGGACGAATCCAAGCGCGATCCCCTCGACTTCGTGCTGTGGAAGAAGGCCAAGCCCGGCGAGCCGGCCTGGGATTCGCCCTGGGGACCGGGGCGTCCCGGCTGGCACATCGAGTGTTCCGTCATGTCGACCGCGGAGCTCGGCGAGTATTTCGACCTTCACGGGGGCGGGCTGGATCTGAAGTTTCCGCACCATGAGAACGAGATCGCGCAGACCTGCGCGGCACTGGACACGCCGTTCGTGAAGACCTGGATGCACAACGGCTTCGTGCGCATGGACGACGAGAAGATGTCGAAGTCGCTCGGCAACTTCTTCACCATCCGCGAAGTGCTCAAGGTGCACGACCCGGAGGTAGTGCGCTATTTCCTGATTGCGAGCCAGTACCGCGGCCCGATCAACTACACAAACGACAACCTGGTGCAGGCGCGCGCGGCGCTCGACCGGATCTACACCGCGCTGCGCGGCGTGCCCGTGGTGCCGGGCGAACCGCAGCCCGACGCGCTCGCGCGTTTTCGCGAAGCCATGGACGATGACTTCAACACGCCCGAGGCGCTCGCGGTGCTCCAGTCTCTCGCGCGCGAGCTGAATGCCGTGAAGGCGCGGGGCCCGGCGGCGGACGCGATCCCGATTGCGACCACGATCCGGCAGCTGGGCTCGGTGCTCGGCATCCTGCAGACCGATCCGGAAGCCTGGTTCAAGCGCGGCGGCGCGAAGACGCAGGCGGCCGGGTTGAGCGATGCACGGATCGAAACGCTGATCGCCGCGCGCAACGCTGCGCGCGCGGCGAAGAACTGGAAGGAATCGGATCGCCTGCGCGACGAGCTCGCCGCGGCCGGCGTGATCCTGGAGGACGGCGCGTCTGGCACGACCTGGCGCCGCAAGTGACAAGGGGACATGAAAAAGGGGACGGTATTTTTCATGCCGCTGCGCTGAAAGGAGGACGCCGGATGGGAGCAGCGAGAACCACGTTCCGGAGCGGTCTTGCCTCACTCTGGCTCCTCGGCGCGTGCCTGTGCGCGACTGCCGCGGCCGCCGCGGAGCAGGACGCGGTCGCAGCGGCCATCGGTGCGGAGCTCGATGCTCTGATGAATCCCGGGGTCACCTCGATCCGCGGCGCGCCGGTCGCATTGGGGAGCAGGCTGGGCGAGTTCTATTCGCGCCGGGAGTTTCGGGCTGCCTGGACCAGCGCACACCCACGAGAACAGTTGTTGCAGGCGCTCGCTGACAGCTACCACGACGGGCTCAATCCGGACGACTATCACCTGCCGCTGCTTCAGGAGCTCTCGAAGCAGGCGATGCAACCGGACGCGACCGCCACGCTCGCTGCCCAGTACGACATCCTGCTGACCGAAGCGCTGCTGCGTCTGGCCTACCACCTGACTTTCGGCAAGGTCGACCCCGAGTCCTTCGACCCGCAATGGAACTACGGTCGTGTTCTGCCGGGCACGGACATCGCGCGGGAAATCGAGGACGCCATTGCCTCGGAAACCGTCTACGATCGCCTCACGGCCCTGAAACCCAGCCATCGCTTCTACGCCAGGCTCAAGCAGGAGCTCGCGCGCTATCGCGCCATCGAGAAGGACGGCGGGTGGTCCACGCTACCGGAAGGGCCCTCGCTCAAGCCCGGAGCGAGCGACGAGCGCGTGCCGGCGTTGCGCGCGCGCCTGCTTCGCAGCGCCGATCTGGTGGATGTCGCAGTCAGCGATCCGCTGCACTACGACCCCGCGCTCGTCGCGGCGATCAAGCAGTACCAGGAGCGCACTGGCCTGGGCGCCGACGGTGTCCTGGGCGGCGCGACGCTCGCCGAGCTGAACGTGCCGGTCGCCAGCCGCATCCTGCAACTGCGCGTCAACCTCGATCGCGGACGGGTGCTGCTCCAGGACCTGCCGAAAAGATTCGTCATCGTGAACATCGCCGGCTACACCGTGTACCTCGTCGAAGGGCAGGAGGTCGTCTGGCACGCGCGCGCGCAGGTCGGCAAGACCTATCGCCGCACGCCGCTGTTTCGCTCCGAGATCAGTTACCTGGTGTTCAATCCGACCTGGACCGTGCCTCCGGGGATCATCGCAAACGACATCCTGCCGGAGGCGCGGCGCGATCCGCGCTCCATCGCGCGCAGGGGCCTGCGAGTGCTGGACCGCAACGGTCGCGAGCTGGATCCCGCAACGATCGACTGGTCGCGCTTCACCAGCGGGCACATTCCCTACACGCTGCGCCAGGACCCGGGGCCCTCCAATGCGCTTGGCCGGGTCAAGTTCATGTTCCCGAATCCGTACCAGGTGTACCTGCACGACACGCCGTCGCAGTCGTTGTTCGAGCGCCCCGAGCGCGCCTTCAGTTCCGGATGCGTGCGCGTGGAGCGTGCGGTGGAGCTCGCCGAGCACGTGCTCGCCGATGCGCGGCGCTGGAACCAGGACTCGATCGCAAAGACGGTGGGGGCGGGCGAGCTCGAGAACGTCACCCTGAAACGGCGCATTCCCGTGCTGCTGGCTTACTGGACCGCGTGGCTGGATCCGAAAGGCAGAACGAACTTCCGGCGCGACGTCTACGATCAGGACGCGAAGTGGGCGCAGGCGTTGAACGCTCCATTCGCGATTCGCGCGCGGCCGTTGTTCGCGGCGCCGGAACGCGAGATGTGACCGTTACCGGCAAGGCCCGTCGCCTTGCTTGCGCGAACGCCGCGCTCTATGGTGAGCGTCCGAGGAGATTGCTACATGCGGATGACGCAGATCAGGGCTTCGCTGTGCAGCGCACTCGTCGCATCGGTGGGCATGGCGCTCGCGCTCTGCGATACGGTGCGGGGACAGGAACCGCCACCGGAGCCTGATCCGGACGCCGAGCCGCTTCCCCCGGACGAAGGCCAGGACAGCGACGAGCAGGACAGCGAAGAGGAAGATACCGGGGAAGGTGACGACACTGGGGAAGGTGACGACACCGGCGAAGATGACGAGGCGTCCGAAGAGTGGCAGGGCGTCCCGATGAGCGACTCGGAGGACTGGGCTTCCGACGTGCCGATCGACGAATCGGACGATGCCATCCCTGATGACGAGGAGCTCAACCCCACCGACGAAGATTGGGAGGTCACCGAGTTCGTCGACGATGGTGACAATCGCGAGGAGGATCCGGATTCGA
>DASTQG010000472.1:0-20366 GCA_035761885.1 Steroidobacteraceae bacterium
TGAGCGCGAAGATCGAGGATCTCAATCAGAACGTCGTCGGGTTCGGCGCGGATCTCGAGTCGCGCGGGGCCACGATCGCCAAGCTCAAGGCCGACCTGGGCGCGCGCGCGGACCAGATTCGCGAGCTCGAGCAGCGCCGCGACGCGCAGGACATCGACCTCGTGGCGCGCGCCGAGACGCTGCGCGCCCGCGATGCGCGCATCGCGGAACTGCAGGCGGAGCTCGCGGCGCGCGCCGCGGAATTCACCGCGCAGCTCGCGCGCAAGGAACAGGAGCGCGTGGACGCATCGCGCGCGCTTGGCTCGGGCAACGCCAAGATCGCCGACGTGGAACGGCGCGCCCGCGAGATCGAGCGGCGCGCCCACGCACAGCTCGAGGCATTGCAGAGTCTCGAGTCGCGACGGCGCTACCACGACGAAGCGCTGTTCGAGCTGGAATGCGAGATCGACGCGCAGCAACGCCGCATCGCCGAGAGCGAGGCGGAGGTGGCGCGGCGCAGCCAGGATGCGACGGCCCTGCAGGGCCAGCTCTCCGAGCGCGACAGCACCATCGCCTCGCTGCGCGAGGAGATTTCGGCGCGCAACGCGGCGCTGGCGGAGCGCGTGGCCGAGATCGAAGGCCTGCGCGCTTCGACGCAGCAATCCGGTTCCGTGGTGGCGGAGCGCGAACAGCGCATCGGCAGCCTGCAGGTGGAGGCGGCGCGGCTGCAGGCGGAGATCGCCGCGCGCGAGGCAACCATCGCGCAGCTGCGCGACGAGCTGGCGCATGCCGTGGGCGACGTGTCCTCGCGCACCGAGGCGCTCACTGCCCTGGAGCGCGCCAACGAGGCGTTGCAGGCGCAGCTGAGCGAGCGCAACCAGGAAAACCAGGGCCTCATGTCCTTCATGGAGTCCGAGCAGTCGAAGATCGCGGCGCTCGAGGCGGAGCTCGCGGTGCGCGCCCGCACCATCGCGGAGATCGAGGCGCGCCAGCGCGTCGCGGCGGAAACGACCGAGGCGCAGGGCCTGGAGCTCGACAACTGGAAGGAAAAGTGGGCGGAAGTTGCGGGCGCGATGGGCGAGAAGGAATCGCGGCTCGCGCACCTGGAGTCCGACCTCAAGGTGCGCACCTCGGAGCTGGCGGTGCGCGCGGAACGCATCACCACCCTGCAGAAGACCATCGAGGACCAGACCGACAGCATCTCGCACCTGGAACAGGAGGTGCGCGACAAGGCCGATGCGCTCGCGCGCATCGAGGGCGACGTGCGCGCCGCCGAGGAAGCCATGCTGCGGCTGGAGTCCCAGCTGCGGCAGAAGAGCGAGCAGCTCGTCGGCACGCAGCGCGCACTCGAGGAGAATCGCTCCCAGATCCGCCACCTGCAGGACACGCTGGCGGCGCGCGACGCGGCCGTGCAGCGGCTGGAAGCGGAGTTGCGCGCGAGCAGCGACATCATCGGCAACATCCAGCGCGATATTCGCCGCCTGAGCTCGAGCGAAGCGGCGCCCGCGGTGCCCGCCGCCGCGAGCGCACCCTCCGCGGAGCTTCAGACCCGGCTGCTGATCCGCATCGACGCGGAAACCGAGGTGGTGCACGTCGTCAACAAGAAGGTGATCAGCATCGGCCGCACCGACGACAACGACATCGCGGTGGACACCAAGTACATCAGCCGCCACCACGCGCGGCTGCTGTGCGGGCCGAACTACACGGTGCTCGAGGACCTGGACAGCACCAACGGCGTGTACGTGAACAACCGCCGCGTGAAGCACCGGCACACGGTCGTCGACGGCGACATCGTGATGATCGGCAAGACGCGCTTCCGCTTCGCCCTGAAGACACTCGACCGCCAATAGGAAGAGAGACAACCACAGAGGACACAGAGGGCACAGAGAAGAGGGGAAGGAATAGCAGGGGTGAAGAAGGAAGAGTTTTCTTCCTCTTCACCCTTTATTATCTCTTCTTCCTCTCTGTGCCCTCTGTGTTCTCTGTGGTTATTTCCTTCCGGATCCCTTCCTCGTGCAGAACAACTACATCGAGAAGATCCTCAAGGCGCGCGTCTACGACGTGGCCATCGAGTCGCCGCTGGAGCTCGCGCCGCGGCTGTCGCGCCGTCTCGGCAACACCGTGCTGTTCAAGCGCGAGGACCTGCAGCCGGTGTTCTCGTTCAAGCTGCGCGGCGCCTACAACCGCATCGCGCACCTGTCGCAGTCCGCCGCCGAACGCGGCGTGATCTGCGCATCCGCGGGCAATCACGCGCAGGGCGTGGCGCTCGCGGCGCGCAGGCGCGGCACCCCCGCGGTGGTGGTGATGCCGCAGACCACGCCGGCCATCAAGGTGCAGGCGGTGATCGACCTCGGCGGCGAAGTCGTGCTGCACGGGGATGACTACGACCAGGCCTACGAGCGCGCCCTGGTCATCGGCCGCGAGCGCAATCTCGTCTTCATCCACCCGTTCGACGATCCGGACGTGATCGCGGGGCAGGGCACCATCGGCATGGAGATCCTGCGCCAGCGGCCCGGCGACCTGCACGCGATCTTCGTGCCGGTCGGCGGCGGCGGGCTGATCGCGGGCATCGGTGCGTACGTGAAGTACCTGTATCCAAGGATCAAGGTCATCGGCGTGGAGCCCGAGGACGCGGCCACCATGTACGAGTCGCTCAAGCGGCGCGAGCGCGTCACGCTCGAGCGCGTCGGAATCTTCGCCGACGGGGTCGCGGTGCGGCGCGTCGGCGAGGAGACGCTGCGCCTGGCGCGCGAGTACGTGGACGAGATCGTGCTGGTGAGCACCGATCAGATCTGCGCGGCGATCCAGGACATCTTCGAGGACACGCGCGCGATCGCGGAGCCCGCGGGCGCGCTCGCGGTCGCCGGCATCAAGGCCTACGTCGCGCGCGAGAAGCTCGCCGGCGCCACGCTGGTCGCCGTGAACAGCGGCGCGAACATGAATTTCGACCGCCTGCGCCACGTCGCCGAGCGCGCCGATCTGGGCGGACAGCGCGAGGCGCTGCTCGCGGTGGAGATTCCCGAGCAGCCCGGCAGCTTCCTCTCGTTCTGCGAGATCCTCGGCGAGCGCAGCGTCACCGAGTTCAACTACCGCTACGGCCACCAGCAGCGCGCGCAGATCTTCGTCGGCTTCGCGCTTTCAGGCGGACGCGAGGAACGTGCCGCGGTCATCGCGAGCCTGGAGGCGGCGGGATATCCCGTCACCGACATGACCGACAACGAGATGGCCAAGCTGCACGTTCGCTACATGGTCGGCGGACACGCGCGCGGCCTGGAGAGCGAGCGACTGTATCGCTTCGAGTTTCCCGAGCGCCCCGGTGCGCTGCTCAAGTTCCTGCGGGCCATCGGCAGCCGCTGGAACATCAGCCTGTTCCACTACCGCAATCACGGCTCGGACTACGGGCGCGTGCTCACGGGGATCCAGGTTCCGCAAGCCGAGCGCGAGCAGTTCCTGCTGCATGTCGACGACCTGCACTACGCCTACTCCGAAGAAACCGAGAACCCGGCGTACCGGATGTTCCTGGGCGCCTGACCGTGAGCTACGTGGCGCGCCGCGAGCCGCGGCACGAATCGATCCAGCTGCGTGGCATCACGCACCATCTGACGCGTTGGGGTCCGGCAACCGGGCAGCCGCCGATCCTGCTGCTGCACGGCTGGATGGATACCGGCGATACCTTCCAGTTCGTGGTCGACTGCATGGACGAGCGTCGTTCCTTCGTCGCGCTCGACTGGCGCGGCTTCGGACGCAGCGAGTGGGAGCCGAACGGCTACTGGTTCCCGAACTATCTCGCCGACCTCGACGCGCTGCTCGATCACGTCTCACCGCACGCCCCGGCCACGATCGTCGGCCACAGCATGGGCGGCAACGTGGCGATGCTGTACTCCGGCGTGCGTCCCGAGCGGGTGGGCCGGCTCGTGAACATCGAAGGGTTCGGCCTGCCGCGCACGCCCGCGGACCGCGCCCCGGACCGCTACCGTGAATGGCTCGACCAGCTGCGCAGTCCCCCGGGCTTCGCCGGCTACGCCTCGATCGCGCAGCTCGCGGGATTTCTCGCGCGCCGCAATCCGCGCCTCACCCCCGAGCGCGCCGACTTCATCGCGCGCGCGTGGACGCGCGTGGCGCCGGACGGGCAGCAGCTGATCCGCTCCGATCCGCGTCACAAGCTCGTGAACCCGGTGATCTACCGCCGCGAGGAAGCCGAGGCCTGCTGGCGTCGCGTGACGGCGCCAGTGCTGCTGCTGCTCGCCGAGCACTCCGAGTTTCTCGGCCGCCTCGGCGAGGACGGCGCACCCGAGCGCCTGCGCTCGCATTTTCGCGACATGCGCGTGGAAAAAGTGCCAGGGGTCGGCCACATGATGCATCACGAGCGACCCGACGAAGTCGCACGACTGATCGAGGCGTTCGTGCCGTAGATTCGGGCATGGGCGCGAACCGCCGCGGGCGACGGCGGTCACACACAGAAGAACGAGCTGGCGGCGGATGTGAACTCGGCAATCAGAATCACCTACACGTGGGCCAAGCGCATCGCCATCGCGCTCGTCGGCGGCACCGTGGTGCTCGCAGGCTTGTGCATGATCGTGCTGCCCGGACCGGCGGTGGTGGTGATCCCGCTCGGCCTCGGGATCCTGGGTCTCGAGTTCGCATGGGCGCGTCGCTGGTTGCGCAAGATGCGCGAGCAGGCGCAGAACTTCGTACCGGGCCTCCGGCCGTCCACCAACGGCTCGACCGCCACGGCGAGCGCCGGCCAACCGGTGAATCCGGCGCCGGCGCCTCAGCGCGCCAGCGGCTCGACCAGCGCGCGAAACTCCTCGTACGACCGCATGCCCTGAATTCGCTGCGCGACCTGCCCGTCGCGGCCGACGAGGTAGGTGGTGGGCAGGACCTCGTTCCACGCGGGATCGATCCGCCTCACCAGGGCATCCATCGGCGCCTCGCCCGTGAGCCAGGTCCGAAAGCCGGGGAAATGCTGCTCACGCAGCGTGCGCGCCGCCTCTGCTCCCTCGCCCGGGTCGTCCATGGCAACGCCGACCAGGCGCACGCCCCGCGTCTGCAGGTCCGCGGCGAGCTGCATCAGCATCGGAATTTCCTTCAGGCAAGGCGAGCACCAGCTCGCCCACAGGTTGACGATCACCACCTGGCCGCGCATTGCGGCGAGCTCGCGCTCGAGGCCGGCGGCATCGATGGTCGGAATGGCGCGCGGCTCTGCTGCCGAGGCGGCGAACGCGATCGTGAGCAGCGCGCCGGCTGTGAACGCGCGTTTCAACGCCGCTCGACCGTGTGTGCCGCTGCGACCCGCTTCTGAGGCAGCTCGATCGCGAGCGTGCGGATGGTGTCATCGTGCTGCCACGCGAGGTGCACGCGGCCATCGGGCGCCGCCGCCAGGACGGGCAGTGATGCGTTGCCCGCGGGGGCGCTGAGCTCCTGCACGGACCCGAAGGTCACGCCGCGATCTTCCGAGGCGCGGTAGTACACGCGCCGGCCCTCGCCGGACTTTGCGTGCCATGCCGCCACCACGGTGTTGCGGCTGACGGTGAGCGCGGGCGCATCCGAAACCGGCGCATCGGGATGCAACGCCTGGTAGTCCGTGAACTTCGCGCCGCGATCGCTCGAGCGCGCAAAGTACACGCCCGGCCGCTGCTCCGCTCCGTTGTGAGAGGCGGCGTACACGTAATCGCCGTCGACTGCGAGCGCGGTGGGCTTGAGCGGACAGCCGTTGATCTTCCAGCGCTCGCCGCCCACGCGCACGCGTTCGCCGAAGGTGCGTCCGCCGTCGTCGGAGCGCGCGACGGTGCTGTCGCGCAGGTTGTCGCCACTGACCTGGCGCGCGCCGACGTAGACCACGCGGCTGTCCACCGCGACGGCGGTGAGCTGGCAACACGGGCAGATGTCGGCCGGGAACGCGGAGCCGTCGGCGGCGAAAGTCGCACCGTCGTCGCGCGAGACCGTCGAGTAGAGCATGCCGTTGTCGCCCTGCCTCGCCATGGCGCGCGTGTCGATCCAGAACGCGAACACGGCGCCGTCGCGCGCCACGCTCATCGTTCCGAACGCGTGCGCGTTGCTCAAGCCACCGTGCACGAACTCGCTGGCATCGACGGTCGCGTGCGAGTTCAGGCGCAGCGGGGCCGAGAAGGACTTGCCGCCGTCGAGTGAGCGCACGTAGTGTGATTCCGCCACCGGCTTGCCGGTCGCAGGCGAGGTCGCGTTCGCGGGGTAGTAGACGTGCACGGTGCCGCTGGGACCGACCCCGATGCGTGGCTTGCTCACCGCGAATCCCCACACTTCGCCGCTCTCGCGGTTGATGCGCGCCGGTGCGGAGAACGTGCGCCCGCCGTCGGTGGAGCGCGCGAACATGAGGTCCGTCCACGACTGGTGCGAGTGTCCCTGCGAGGTGGCCTGGGGAGTCCTGGCCGGATCGGGCGCGGCGCCTGCCGGTCCCTTGTCCAGCCAGACGATGTAGACGACGCCGTCGGGCGCAACCGCGATCTCGGGCGCGAGCGAACGGTGCGCGGGCAGGCTCACGACCACGGAACGGTCGACGGCTGCGTTGCCGGGTGCTGAAACGGCGATTGCCGGTGCGGCGAGCAGGATCGATGTCAGGCACGTGACGGTGAGGCGCATGGCTTGCGAAGCGTAGTCCACGGGCGTTCGATCGTGCCACTCGTTTACACTGGCGGTCCGCCAGGCCCCCCTAACGATGCTTCCCGAAGACAACTCGCCGCTCCTCAGACAGGTTGCCCTCCTCGCGCTGCTCGGCGGCCTGGTGTTGCTGAGTCATGCGGTGTTGCGGCCGTTCCTCGTGCCGGTCATCTGGGCGCTTATCCTGGCGTACGTGACCTGGCCGCTGTACCAGCGCGCGCTGCGGCTGATGCACGATCGCCGCACGCTCGCCGCGCTCGTCATGACGCTCGGGCTCGCGCTCGCGTTCGTGCTGCCGATCCTGTGGCTCGTGAGCCTGCTGCGCGTGGAAGTGGCGACGGGCTACGCCGAGTTCGTCGCGTTCCTCGCCACCAAGCCGCGACTGCCGCCGGCGATCGCGAACGTTCCCTGGCTCGGTGAGGCAGGACAGGAGTTCCTGGACCGCTTGTCCCGCGACCCCACGGCGCTCGGCACCGAGATCGCGGGGCTGCTCGATCAGTTCATCGGCCAGATCCGCGGCATCATCGGCGACGTGGGGCGCAACGTGGCCAAGACGTTCTTTGCGCTGCTCACGCTCTTCTTCATGTACCGCAACGGGGAAGCGCTGGCGCAGCAGGTGCGCGACGTGCTCGAGCGCGTGGTCGGCGAGCGTGTGCATGCCTACCTCGAGGCGATCGGCGACACCACGCGCGCGGTCGTGTACGGCATCGTGCTGGCGGCACTCGCGCAGGGCATCCTCGCCGGCATCGGCTATTTGCTGGCGGGATTGCAGGCGCCCGTGGTGCTCGGTGCCGCGACTGCTCTCATCGCGCTCATTCCTTTCGGCGCGCCGCTGATCTGGGCGGGCGCGGCGGTGTGGCTGATGATCACCGGCCACACGGGCGCGGGCATCTTCCTGCTGTTGTGGGGCCTGCTCGTGGTGAGCTGGGTCGACAACCTGGTGCGGCCGCTCGTGATCAGCAACGCGACGCGTATCCCGTTCCTGCTGGTGATGTTCGGCGTGCTGGGCGGCATCGCCGCGTTCGGGCTCGTCGGCCTGTTCCTCGGTCCCGTGATCCTCGCCGTGCTGATGGCGGTGTGGCGCGAGTGGCTGCACCTGAAGCAGGTGGAAGTCGTCTCCGTGATCCACGCCCCTAAGAAATAAAGGGGACATTCACATTTTTCGGATCGCCGGGGCGCAACACGCCATTCCGGCCGCAGTGCCGCGCTGACAGCACGATCCGGACGCGCTATGACGCATGCATGCCAAGGAAGGCCAGAATCGTCAGCGGCGGCGTCTGCTTCCACGTGATCAATCGCGGCAACCAGCGCGCCCGGATATTTCATTGCGACGAGGATTACCGGTACTTCGTATTCGCCTTGTTGAAAGCGCAGGAGCGAATGCCGTTGGAAGTACTCGCTGCCTGCCTCATGCCCAATCACGTGCATCTCGTGCTTCGCCCTCGCAGCAGCGGCGATCTGTCGAGATGGATGCAGCGTGTCATGACCGCCCACGTGCGATGGCACCACGCGCGATACGAGAGCTCGGGGCGCCTCTGGCAGGGCCGCTACAAGCTGTTCCCGATTCAGCAGGACCGACACCTGCTCGACGTCATGCGCTACGTGGAGCGCAACGCACTGCGTGCGCGACTCGTCGACCGGGCGGAGAACTGGCCGTGGTGCAGCCTCGCCTGGAGGACGGGTGAATGGCGACATGTGCTGACGGCGCCGCCGGTCACCCTCGGTGCAAGGTGGTTGGAGCTGGTCAATACACCTCAAACGCCAGAGGAACTTGAAGCCCTGCGCGCTTGTGTCAACCGGCAGCGTCCATACGGGTCAGATGACTGGGTGCAGAGCACAGCCCAGGCCTTGAACCTGACGGCTGCATTGAACGGGCGGGGGCGGCCGCGCGCTGCGTCGAAAGGGGAGGTGCCCGAATCTCTCGATCTCTTCACAGCCCTCGAAACGCGAGGGCGCGACTGAGGCGACCAGCTGGATCAACACCCCCGGTCGAGCGCGCAGGAAAATGTGAATGTCCCCTTTTACGGCTTGCGGACCAGCCAGAGCTCGATGCGCTTGCGGACCGTGAAGCCCAACCGCTCGTAGATGGGGATGGCGCGCGCGTTCTGCTCGCTTACGTGCAGGAACGGGGTGAAGCCGCGCGCGAGGATGTCGTTCACCAGCAGGCTCACCAGGAATCCCGCGTAGCCGCGTCCGAGATAGCTGGGATGCGTGCACACGCCGCTCACTTCCACGAACTGCGGGGTCGCGATGCGCTCGCCCGCCATCGCCGCCAGCATGCCGTCGTTCGCCGCGATGCCTCCTTCGGGATCGATGCCGAAATACTGGCCCATCTCGTTGGTGCGCGCGCGGAAATAGCCCGGATAGACCAGCTTCGTGAGCGCGAGCATCGCGTCGCGGTCCTGCGCTTGGAGCACGCGCCACCTGGCGATCGGCTTCGGCACCTCGATCGGCCGCGTGCACATCATCTGCAGCACGAACGCGTGCTCGAGCAGCTCCCACCCGCGCGGAAACGCGGGCGGACCGACGCCCGCGACATCGACCGACTCGCCGGGTGCGACGAGCTCCTCCAGCTCGCGCTCGACGGGCCGGAGCGAATCCGCCACCGCAACGAACGGACCGAACTGCGCGGGGTAGCGCTTGATGTGCTCGTAGCCGACCGACAGGTGCGCGTGGCTCGTCGTCAGCGAAGCCCAGAATGGATTGTCGAGCAGGTGCGCCACGGATCAGCCGTCCTTCCACGTCCGCAACAGGGTCTGCCACTTGCCGCGCCAGTTCACGCGGTCGTCGGACAGCGCGTCGAGAAAATCCGCGAGACGCTTGGACTTCACGATGGTGTAGAGCGTGATCGCCGCGGTGAACCCCAGGATCGCCACGAACGCGAGCACGCGCCAGGCGAGCGGCCGCTCCGCCTCGGACAAGAGGTTCATGCCCAGAAAGCCCGTCGCGACCGTGCCGATGAGGCCGAAGATCGTGACCACCGTGAGGCGCAGCAGCGTGTTGGCCTGGCGCCGCGCACTGTCGGTGTCCAGGTACTCGTTCATGTCCTCCACCTCGCTGCGCACTTCCTCGTAGATCGCCTCCGTGCCGAGCTGTTGCGTGAGCCGGCGGAACACGCTGCGCGCCAGGACCTGGTTGGAGATCTCGTGGAACCAGTAGCGGTGCGTGAAACGCAGGAAGATCTCCATCGCCTGGCGGATCGCACGCTTGAACTGTTTCACCGACTCGGTGTCGCCCACGTGCAGCCGGTTCATCGCCACCGCCAGCTCGTCGGACATCGACAGCAGCGCCGCCTTGTGGAAATGCGCGATCAGGAACAACAGGAAATACTGATGGCGGAACTGCCCGAGCATTCCCGTCTCGCGGCCGTCGAAGAAGTAGTCGCCGTGACGGCCGACGACGGCGAGCAGCTGCCCGGTCACGATCAGGCGCGTGTCGCCGGACACGCTCTCGCCGGCCCGGCCCCAGAAGCGATCGTCGCAATACTGCTTCTCGAACTCCTGGAGCGAGGCACTCGAGTAGGGCAGCGTGTCGCGCTCCCCGGGGCGCGTGCCCAGGCCCAGCCGCACGAAGTCCGCGCGCGACAGGTGCGTGGGATCTTCGGCCGCGAGGAACGCCATCAGCGGCATGCGCGAATACTCGAGCTGGCGATAGCGCAGCGGCCCCACCTGGCCCGCGTACTCGAGCGCCATGGGCTTGAGCAGGAACTCCCAGTGCGAGGCGATCGCGGGCTGGCGGTTGCGCGCGACGTGCTCCAGATACTTGTGCCGGTTCTCGTAGTCCGACTGCACGAGCACGCGCCCCTCCGCGTCCAGCCACTCGACCCTGCGCGGACAGTTGCCGCCGCGCCCCGCCGCGTCCCAGAACGCGGGATAGGCGCGCCCGAAGCGAAACAGCGTGTCCTGCACGCGATCCAGCGGAATGTCATTGGCGAACATCTCGAAGGCCAGGACGGCGACGTCGGCGTCGAGGAAGAAGCACAGGTCGATGTGCGCGATCTCGAAGGTGCACGTGGCGTCGTCGTCGAACGTGAGGCGGGCGTAGCGCACGTCCTCGCGGCGAAACACGCGCATGCTCGCTTCGCCGTCGCGCTGCGTGGCTTCCTGGCCGACGTTCGATCCGTACAGGAAGCGCTGCACGTAGGGCAGGAACGTCACGAATTCCTTGTAGTGGCGCTCCTGGAATGCGGCCGGGTCGCTGCAGAACTCGTCCTGCACCTCGCGCCACGGGCACAGCGCGGCATCGATCCTCTCCAGCGCCTCCCAGTGGCGCTGGACCTGCACGCCGGGCTTCAGCGGCATGAGCTGCACCGGCCAGAGCACGACCTGGCGGAAGTGCCGGACCATGATCTGGTTCGGCTGCGGTCCGCTCATGCAGCCCCGCGCAGGAAATCGACGAACGCCGGCCCCCAGGCCTGCATGTCGTCGGGCAGCAGGCGAAAGCCGCAACGCGGATTCGCGTCGGCCGCGGCGCGCGTGTGCGGCAGATTCGGATCCCAGGACGGCGCGCACAGCAGTGTCGGCACGCGCACGCGCGCGAGCTGTGCCTTCAGCGGATAGTCGAAGTGCGCCTGGTAGGCGAGCCGCCACATCTCGGGCGCCTTCAGCATCTCGATGACGCGGCGATGGACCATCGCGGAATCCACGTGCGGCTCACCCCGGATGATTCCCTTGCGGGTGCGATCGAACCACGGCCAGAACAGGCCCTGGTCGCGCATCAGATACCAGCACAGGAGCAGGTGTCCACCGTACCAGTTCACTTCGATGGGCGGCGTGTAGTTCGCCTTGAGCAAGGCGCGTTCCGCATCGCTGTGCCATAGCACGTCGCTCATGACGAGCGCATGCACGCGGCGTGGCTGCTGGCAGGCCATCTCGAGCGGGACCATGCCGCCGCCCCACATGCCGTAGCCGTCGATTTCCTCCAGCCCCAGGTTCGCGAGCGCCTGCCACACCACCTCGACGTAGCGGGCGACGCTCACTTCGCGGGTGCCGATGGTGTTGTCCGACTCCCCGTGGCCGGGAAGGTCTATCGCGAGCACCGGCGCATGGCCGATGAGCGAGCGCGAGACCGGATCGACGATGTCGGAGGAACTTGCGGCATCGTGCTGGACCAGGACCGTACGCCCGCTCGCGTCGGTGTTACGGCGCACCCGCAGCTGGCCGCCCTCGACACTCAGCATCTCGTTCCACATGCGTCCCGGGATCGGTCGGGTGGGCGCGAGGGCCGGCGCGATGGGGCGAGCGTGCCGCGCGAGGAACTCGGCGCACAGGTCGAATGTCTGGTCGCCCGTGCCGCCGGCGCGCACTTCGACACTCGCCGACTGCCCGCGAATGCGCGGCATCTGCTCCTTCAGCGGATCGCCATCGGCTGCCGTGACCAGCATCGGCACGCGCACGCGCGCCAGCGCGGCGTCGCTGCGGAACGTGAACGCCGCGCGATAGCCGACACGGTAGTTGTCGCCGGCGCGCAGGAAATCGACCAGGCCCACCATCAGCCGCTCCGGCGATGGCACATCGATGTCGAGGCGGCTCGCGAGCGTCTTGCGATACCAGGGGAAGAAGATCGTCTGCTCGCGCATGCGCGCCCACAGCCAGGTGAGGTGGCTGCCGTCCCACGAGGGTTCGAAGGCGGGCAGGTAGTGCGCGACATAGTCGGCGCGCTCCTCTTCGGTGAGCACCACGTACCCGTTGGACACGGCGCACAGGCAGCGCTCCGGGTAGCGTTCGGCGAACGCCGCCGCGATCATCGCGCCGGTGTGAAACCCGTAGACCGCGATGCGCTCGATGCCGAGCGCGTCGAGGAACTCGCGCACCGCCTCCGCGATGTCCTCCATCTGCACTTCGGGCACGCCGAAGGGATCGGACATCCCGTAGCCCGGCGTATCGGGCGCGATGCAGGTGAAGCGCGACTGCCAGCGCTCCATCGTCGCGATCATGTCCCGCGAGGAGAGCGGCGACTGGTGCAAGAGCAGGACCGCGGGCCCTGTGCCGCAGCGACGGTAGTGGACCTGGCGCGCTCCCCAGCGGCCGGCGGCAATGGTGGCGAAGTGGCGTGTGTGCATTGAGACTCGTCGACGCGGACATCGCGCGTAAATCGCAGTATTGCAGCGTCGCCACCCGCTAAGCTATCGGTCCCGATGCCCGCGTTCGAAACCAGGCCACGATGAGTCCGCGCTCGCGCGCATTCGGCGCCCTGCGCTTCCCCAACTTTGCGCGCTTCATCACCTCGCGCTTCCTCGCCACGCTCGCGGTGCAGATGCAGAGCGTCGCCGTCGGCTGGCAGGTGTACGCGCTCACCGGTGATGCGCTCGACCTCGGCCTCATCGGGCTCGCGCAGTTCCTGCCGTTCGTGGCGCTGGTCCTGCCCGCGGGGCAGGTCGCCGACCGGCACGATCGCCGGCTGATCCTCGCCCTGTGCTTCGCCGTCGAGGTCGGCTGCGGGCTGCTGCTGCTCGGCTTCACCTTGTCCGGTCTGACGGTCGTATGGCCGGTGTTCCTGGCGATGGTGCTGTTCGGCACGGCGCGCGCCTTCAGCATGCCCGCCGGGCAGGCGATCGTGCCGAACCTCGTGCCAGGCGAGCACCTGAGCAACGCCGTCGCACTCAACTCGTCGACGTTCCACGTCGCGACGATCGCGGGACCGACGCTCGGCGGCATCTTCTACCTCGCCGGGCCCGCGTTCGTGTACGCGAGCGTCGCGGTGCTGCTCGGAATCGCGGTGCTGTTGATGATGGCCGTGCAGTTGCCGAGCGTGCCGCGGGCACAGGAGCCGCCCGGCTGGAGCACGCTGTTGGAGGGACTGCGCTTCGTACGCTCGCGTCCGGTGGTGCTCGGCGCTATTTCGCTGGACCTGTTCGCCGTGCTCTTCGGCGGCGCAGTCGCCATGCTGCCTGCCTACGCGAAAGACGTGTTGCACGTCGGACCGACCGGGCTGGGCCTGCTGCGAACGGCGCCCGGCGCGGGCGCGACGCTGTGCGCGATGGTGCTCGCCTTCACGCCGATCCTGCGCAACGTCGGGCGCTGGATGTTCGCAGGCGTCATCCTCTTCGGCCTGATGACGGTGGTGTTCGGCCTGTCCACGAGCTTCGGGCTTTCGCTGGCGGCGCTGTTCCTGCTCGGTGTCGGCGACATGGTGAGCGTCTACATCCGGCACATGCTCATCCAGCTGGAAACGCCGGACGGAATTCGCGGCCGCGTGAGCGCCGTCAACGCAGTGTTCATCGGCGCGTCGAACGAGCTGGGCGAGTTCGAGTCCGGCGTGACGGCGGTCTGGTTCGGCCTGGTGCGCTCCGTCGTCATCGGCGGGCTCGCCACCCTTGCGGTCGCAATCCTGTGGATGCGGCTCTTTCCGTCCCTGCGCACCATCGACGCATTTCCACCGGCGCGGCAACCCTGATCCGATCCCACGGGACTGGTTTTGCGGCCGGGGTCCTGTATATTCATACAGGCCATGGCCGAACCCCTTCCGCCGCGCAAAGGACGAGGCGCGCTCTCGAATCCCGAGGGACGCTTCGAAAGCCTGCGCGTGGAGGCTTTCGACGATGGCTGGAGCCACGAAGAGGCCGGGGAGCTTGCTCCCCTGCAGACCACGGTCACTGCCGAGCACGCCAAGAGCATTCTCACGCGCAACGACTCGCCGGATGTCGGGTTCGACGTGTCGATCAACCCGTATCGAGGCTGCGAGCACGGATGCATCTATTGCCTCGACGGGGACACCGAGGTGCTCAGGGCGGACGGGTCACGCAGCCCGATCCGGGAGCTTGCGATCGGCGATGCCATCGTGGGAACGACAGGGGAGGAAGCGGCCCCGGCACGTGGCGCCACAGTCAACCGCAGAACGGTGGCGAGTCGGGTGCTGGCGCGGTGGCGCACGCGTAAAGCCGCCCACCGCGTGCAGCTGTCGGGCGGCACGGTACTCATCGCCAGCGCGGACCATCGCTTTCTGACCAGCGCCGGCTGGAAGTACGTGTCCGAGAACGCGGCCGGGCTCGGGCCATGTCTCGCGCCCGGCGATGTGCTCATGCGGGCCGGCAACGGCCTGCGGGTGTCGGCGCGCGAGGGCCTCGAAGTGCGGCCTTCCGCTGAGCTCAGACTCGTTGCCGTCGAGCCACTTCCGGGCGAGCGCGAGCTCTTCGACATCACCACCTCGAGCGGCGACTTCATCGCCAACGGCGTGGTCTCGCACAACTGCTTCGCGCGGCCCACGCACTCCTACGTGAATCTCTCGCCGGGCCTCGATTTCGAGACCAAGCTCTTCTACAAGCAGGGCGCTGCCGAGCTGCTCGACGGGGAACTGCGCAAACGCTCGTACGTCTGCAAGCCGATCAACATCGGCGCGAGCACCGACCCGTACCAGCCGATCGAGCGCAAGCTGAAAGTGACGCGCCAGGTACTCGAGGTGCTGCAGCGTTTCCGCAACCCGGTCACCATCGTGACCAAGTCGGCGCTGGTGGAGCGCGACATCGACATTCTCGCGGACCTCGCCCGCGATGACCTCGTGACCGTGTTCGTGAGCATCACGACGCTGGATGCGACGCTGAAGCGCTCACTCGAGCCCCGCGCACCCTCGCCGCTCGCTCGCCTGCACGCCGTGCGGGCGCTACGCGATGCCGGCGTGCCGGTCGGCGTGCTGATCGCACCGATCATTCCGGCCGTCAACGATGGGGAGCTCGAGCGCATCGTGGCCGCGAGCGCGCAGGCCGGCGCGAAAACGGTAGGTTATGTCTTGCTGAGACTGCCCTACGAAGTCAAAGACCTCTTCCGCGAGTGGCTGCACTCGCACCTGCCGCTGCGCGCTGCGCACGTCATGTCGCTGATCAATGCCATGCGCGGCGGGCGGGACAACGACCCTCGCTTCGGCACGCGCATGAAGGGCGAGGGGCCCTTTGCGGACCTCATCCGCACGCGTTTTCGGGCGGCGTGCCAGCGACACGGGCTCTCCCGGGCGCGGGAGGTTGCTCTCTCGACCGCGCACTTTCGGGTGCCTCCCCCGGATACGGGCCAGCTGAGCCTGCTCTGACCCGCGGATCCGCCGGCCCGCGGCGCGCCGTTCGTCCCGAATTTGTCGCGATTTGACCATAGCTCGCGGAACACGGCCCCTTGGTGCCGGTCTCATCGTCCACGAAGCTTGACGTATACTGCTTTCGAACCCCACGAAGCGATCCGCGGGATCCGTCAATACTCTGCCTCAGAGGTCGCCGCATGAAGCGCACAGCGTGCATACACTGGCTCGATCGGCCGCGTCGTCTAGTGTCGCTGTGTGTCGCAGTTCCTGCGCTGCTCAGCGGTTGCATGCAGGCGCAGATCCAGGAAAGCCGCGAGCTGCAGACCAGCGTCGCGGCCGACGAAGCGATCGTGCTGCTCTCCAAGCCCGAGATCGAAGGCGCGCGCACGGAAGAGGGTTTCACCGACTGCGTGGGCGGTGAGCTCGCGGGCGGTTCCAACGGTTTCATGGTCCGCGACAACAACGAGTTCGTGGACCAGATGTTTCCCTGGTTCGAGCCTTCCACGGCACCGACCCGGCCCGAAGCACTGACCGCACTTTTCGAGCGACCGCAGGTCGCCGCCCGGCTCGCTGAGACAGGTGTGCGTTATGTCGTCTGGCTGGGCGGCGCGACGCGCAAGACCGATGGCGGCGGCAGCATCGCCTGCGGCGCAGGCCCGGGCGGCGCCGGCTGTATCGGCTTCGGCTGGTGGGAGAAAGAGTCCGATTACCGCGCCACCGTGTGGGACCTGAAACAGGCCCGTTCGGCTGGCACCGTCACTACCAATGTCACTGGCACCTCGGCGCTCGTGGGCGCGATAGTGCCCCTGCCGTTCATTGCCCGAGTGCAGGGAACGGCCTGCGATCGCATGGCGGACCAGCTGCGCTCGTTCCTGCGCGGCGAGGACACGACGACCGCCAGCACTCAGTAAACCGAGGGTTCCTTCATGTCCAAGAATCTCGCTCCACTGCTCGCGACGGCCATCGCCGCCCTCGCGCTGGCTGGATGCGCAACCACGCCCGGTGGAACCCCCGGCGGCGGCGGATCCAGTGACGGCGGCGGCGGATCCGGCGGTGGTGGCACCAATGGTGGTGGCACCAGTGGTGGTGGCACGTCGGGCGGCGGCGGTGGCGGTCTCCCGGGCGGCAGTGACGGCGGTGGCGCCGGATTGCCCGGTGGAGGCGGCGGAACGCCCGGTGGCGCCGGCGCCGGCATGCCCGGCTCTGGCGGCACCAATCCGACTCCGGGCGCTGGAACTGGAACTGGCACGGCCGGCACCACCGGCACAGGAGCCAGTGGCACGGGCGCGCCGACGGCAGGTACTCAAGGTACGAATCCCAGCGCTTCGGGCTCTGCGGGCACGGGAGCCGCCACGCAAGGCAGCGGCGCCGGAAGCGGCCCGGCAGTGGGCGGGGCTCAGACCGAGGCCGAGCGCAGCGCGGCGCGCACCGGGGCGATGGATGAATCCCTCGGGCGCTTCGACGACCTCATCCGCGGCGAACGTGAGCAGATTGCGCGCGAGCGCGACGCCCATGCGGCCGCCAAGGGTGGCACGGGCTCCGGTACGGGTGATGCCGCTGGAGGTGGCGGGGAGGCTCCCAACGCGGGCGGCGACCAACAACGCGACGGCGACATGAAGCAGGCCGATGCGCAGGGATCGCAGGAGACCTCGGCCAGCCGGTCGAACTCGCCCGGCGACATGAAGTCTGACGGCAAAGGCTCGGCCGGTGGCCGGGGCGGCACGGGCGGCAAGGGCAACGGCCAGGGTGCGAACATTCCTCCGGAAGTCGGCGACGGCAGCGATGACGACATCATCGCCCGCCAGATCCGCGAGGCAGCCGAGAAGGAAACGGATCCGGAGCTCAGGGACAAGCTCTGGAAGGAATACATCGAGTACAAGAAGAACGCCAAGACGAAGACGTAAAGGAATCAGCGAGGTCCGCCATGCGAACGGTTTCCTCATCAAGCCTGCGACGCCCGGGAGCGGCGCTCGCACTGTTGTGTGCAACGTGGCTCGCGACGGGCTGCATGGTGAAGGAAACCCGGCCGCTGCCGAAAGTGAATGCGGTGCAGGCGCAGGCGGAGATCCCGTCCGACGAGCTGCTCGACGTCGGCGTGCGCGTGTTCGATCCGGGCATTCCGCCCGAGATCGCCAACGACCTCGAAGAGCTGGCGGAGCAGGGCATCTACCCCGACGTGCGCCGCGCCGAGGCGCGCCACCTGGCGATGAACCTGCGTGACACGCTCGAGGGTTCCGGACAGTGGGGCGCGGTGCGCGTGACGCCCGCGAACGCCGAATTCATCGACCTGATCGTGACCGGCAGAATCGTCAAGTCCAACGGCAAGGACCTGACGCTCGAGGTGACCGCGCGCGACGCGACCGGCCGCGTGTGGCTGGCGCCCAAGCAATATTCCTCGCCCGCCGACACCGGCTCGTACCTGTCGGAAGCGGCCATCAAGCTGCGCGATCCGTTCCAGAACATCTACTCGCTCATCGCCAACGACATTCTCGCCGCGCGCAAGACTCTCACCAGCACCGACCTCGTCAACATCCGCCGCGTGACGGAAATGCGCTTCGCCGCGGATCTCGCGCCGCAGGCCATGGCCGGTTACATCGTCACCGACGCCAAGGGCAACCACCGGCTCGCGCGCCTGCCCGCCGAGGGCGATCCCACCCTCGAGCGCATCAAGCGCATCCGCGAGCGCGACGGCGCGCTGATCGACACGGTGAGCGACTACTACGGCAATTTCAGCGCGCGCCTCGACGACCCGTACGACAACTGGCGTCGCTACAGCTATGACGAGCTGGTGAAGGAAGAGAAAGCCAAGTCGCAGGCGCGCACGCGCATGATGATGGGCGCGGCCGCGGTGCTGGGCGGCGTGTTCATTCCCTCGCAGTGTGGAGGGGGCGATTACAACTGCCGGCGCATCGAGAATGCGGCGCGCACCGCCGCGACCGCAGGTGGCATCGCGGGCATCCTGAGCGGCCTGAAGCGCAATGCCGACGCCAAGGTGCACACCAGCGCGATCCGCGAGCTCGCCAGTTCCTTCCAGGCGGAGGTGGCGCCGCAGGTCGTGGAAGTCGAGGGGCGCACCTTGAAGCTGACCGGAACCGCCGAAGAGCAGTACCGGCAGTGGCGCGAGATGCTGCGCGAGCAGTACCTGGAGGAGACGGGCGGCGTGAGCGCGCAGACGGCGGCGGATACGAGCCCCACGGGCACTCCGAGCGCGCAGACGACGCCACGCTGAGCCATTCATGTCGACACTTTCGAGCGGACAAAGATTGTCTGCGCGCTACATCGTGCGCGAGCGCCTCAGCCAGGGGCCGCTCGGCGAGACCTGGCGCGCGCTGGACGAGCAACTCAATCGCGAAGTCATCGTGAAGATCCTGCGCGCCGACGTGGCGCAGGGGCCGGCGCTCGACAGCCTGCGCGCGGAGCTGCGGACCGCGGCGAGCATCGCCCACCCGGGCATCGCCTCCGGTTATGAGCTGCACACCGATCCGGACACCGGCCGGGCATTCCTGGTGCGCGACTACATCGAGGGACGCGACCTTGCCACGCTGCGCGCGCAGCCCTGGCGCATCATCGCGCCCGCGCTGATCGACGTCGCCGAGGCCGTCGCTGCCCTGCACGCGCAGGGCCTGGTGCATCGGGACCTCAAGTCGAGCAACGTGATCCTGGCTCCGGACGGTTCGGTGCGCGTGATCGACTTCGGCGCCGCGGCGGCGGCGGGCGATGGTTCCGCGATGGCGGTGGGCTCGCCGTACAGCCAGAGCCCGCAGCAGCTCTCCGGCGCTGCTCCATCGAGCGCCGATGACCTCTATGCCTGCGGCGCCCTGCTCTACGAGCTGCTCGGCGGCTATCCGCCTTTCTATCCGAACTTCAACCGTGAGCGCGTTCTCAAGGAGCCGCCGGCGCGGCTGCGCGCGGTGCACGCCGCGCCTCCCGCACTCACTGCGCTCACGATGAGCCTGCTGGAAAAGGATCCTGCCAAGCGGCCGCAGTCGCTCGCGGACGTGGCCGCGCAGCTTCGTGACCTGCTCTCGCGCTCCGACGAGGAAGCGATGGCGCAGGGCGCAGCGTCCGCGACGACCGCGCCTTCGCAGATCATCCGTCCCATCGTGCGATCGCCCGATCGCCAGGGAGTGCGCGCACAGGCCGGCGCGCAACGTCGTCGCACGTGGTTCGTCGCCGCCGGCATCGCCTCACTGGCGGCCATCGCCGTGGCGGTGTTCGTCGCGCTGCCCGAATATTCCACCGCGCCGGTATTGCCCGCCGCGCGCCGTCCCGCCGCACCCCAGGAGCAGGCGCCCAAGGCGCCGGTGGATCTGGAGCAACTCGCCGTGGCCATGGACAAGGCCGAGCAGGCGCAGGGGGCGTACGAGGCGATGGCGAAGCCGTTGACGGAACGCGGTGCCGCGGATTGGGCCGCCGCGCCCTTCACGGCTGCGCAGCAGCTGGCGACGACCGCCAGGCAGCAGTTCGAGAAGAGAGAGTTCGATGCCTCGCGCAAGTCGTACGAGCAGGCGCTCGACCAGCTGCAGCTGGCATCGGACATCGCCGCGCAGGTGCTGGAACGGGAACTGGCGCGCGGCCAGGCGGCGCTCGCGGGCGGGCAGTCCGAAATTGCGAAGGAGGCTTTCGCGCTCGCACGTCGCATCGACCCGAAGAACACCGCGGCGGCGCGTGGCGCAGGGCGCGCGCAGACGCTCGACCAGGTGATCGCGCTCACCACGGCGGCAAGCAATGACGAGCGCGCGCTGCAG
>DASTQG010000473.1:0-4189 GCA_035761885.1 Steroidobacteraceae bacterium
GAAAACCATAGTCGAGCAATCGCTTGGCGAAGTCCATCGCGGTGACGCCGAGTTCCTTCGCCTGGCGCCGCATCGTGAGAATGAATTCGTGGCTCGCGCGCCGCTGCGGGTAGGCCGCATCGAACCCGGCGCCGCGCAGCCGCGCCAGCATGTAGTTGGCATTCAGCGCCGCGTATTCCGCCACGCGCTGCATGCCTTCGCGGCCCAGCATGCGCATGTAGATGTAAGCGCGCAGCAGCACCCCCGCGTTGCCCATGAACCCCGACAGCCGCCCGATCGATTGCGGCAGGTCCTTCTCGGTGAGCCAGCGGAAGCGTTCCCCGTCCGCATGCTGCTCGCGCGCGACGATGGGCACGGGCATGAACGGGAGCAGGCGCTTGTTCACGCCGACCGCGCCCGAACCCGGGCCGCCGCCGCCGTGCGGCGTGGAGAACGTCTTGTGCAGGTTCATGTGGATGACGTCGAAGCCCATGTCCCCCGGGCGCACCTTGCCGAGGATCGCGTTGAGGTTCGCGCCGTCGTAGTACAGCAGCCCGCCCGCCTCGTGCACGATGCGCGCCACTTCCAGGATGCGCCGCTCGAACACGCCGAGCGTGGACGGATTCGTGAGCATGATGCCCGCGGTCTGCGGGCCCACCGCCTTCTTGAGCGCCTCGACGTCCACGTCGCCGTCGGGCCCGCAGGGAATCTCGCGCAGCTTGCAGCCGCACATGGTGGCGGTGGCGGGATTGGTGCCGTGCGCCGCCTGCGGCACGATGATCTCGTCTCGCGCGGTGTCGCCGCGCGCCCTGTGGTACGCCATGATCATCGCGACGCCGGCCAGCTCGCCCTGCGCGCCCGCCATCGGCGTGAGCGACACGCCCACCATGCCGGTGACGGCCTTGAGCATTTCCTGCAGCTCGTACATGCACTCGAGGAATCCCTGGCCGTGCGATTCCGGCGCGAGCGGATGGCGCGCCAGGAACTCGGGCAGCATCGCCAGGCTGTTGCAGGCCTTGGGGTTGTATTTCATCGTGCACGACCCGAGCGGGTAGAAGTGCGTGTCGATGGAGAAGTTGAGCTGCGACAGGCGCGTGAAATGGCGCACGGCCTGCAGCTCGGACACCTCGGGCAGGGCGGGCGGATCGGCACGCAGCAGGTGCGCCGGTATGGTCATGGGCCTTGCATCGCCCTGCACCGCATCGGGCAGCTGGGCGCTCGCGGCGCGCCCGGGGCGGGAGTGCTCGAAGATGATCTTTTCGCGGGGTGTGTTCACGTGTCGTTCCTGCGAGTACGTCAGGCGGCGCGCGCGGCGCTGGCGATGCTGCCGAGCTCGGCGGCGTACCGCTCGATATCCTGCGTGTTCTTCGTTTCAGTTGCGCACACGAGCAGCGCGTTGCCCAGCTCCGGATAGGATTCCGCCAGGTCCAGGCCACCGGCGATGCCGCGTGCCGCCAGGGCTTCGAGCACGGCTCCCGGGGGGCGATCGATCGCCACCACGCCCTCATGGAAGGTGGGACGGCTGAAGCGCCGCCTGACGCCCGGAATGCGCGCCAGCGCCGCGAGCAGTTCCTGAGTGCGCGCATGGCTCGCGGCGGCCACCCGCGCCAGGCCTTGCGGACCCAGGAGCGTCAGGTAGATCGTTGCCGCCGTCATCAGCAGGCCCTGGTTGGTGCAGATGTTCGAGGTGGCCTTGCCGCGGCGGATGTGCTGCTCGCGCGCCTGCAGCGTGAGCGTGAAGCCGGGCTTGCCGTCCAGGTCGACGGTGCGCCCGACGATGCGGCCGGGCATCTGGCGCACGTGCTCCATGCGCGTCGTCATGAACCCGAAATACGGTCCGCCGGAGGACAACGGAACACCCAGCGGCTGACCTTCACCGCACACGATGTCCACGCCGTCGTCGCCCCACTTTCCGGGGGGCTTGAGCAGTGCGAGCGAGGTGGGATTCACGACCGCGATGACCAGTGCGCCGTTGCGACGCGCCCAGCGGGTGAGCTCGTCCACCTCTTCCAGCACGCCGAAGAAGTTCGGCTGCTGGATGACCAGTGCCGTGATGTCCTGTCCGTCGTACGCGTTCAACGCCTCGGGCAGCGTGTGCCCGCCTTCGGCGTCGTACGGCAGCTCCTCGAACTTGAAACCCTGCATGCCGGCGATCGAGCGCGCCACCCGGCGATAGGTGGGGTTGAGCGTCTGCGGCATGAGGATGCGCGCGCTCCTGGAGCGGCGGTGCGCGCGTACCGCCATCAGGCACGCCTCGGCCAGGCCGGAGGCACCGTCGTACAGCGACGCGTTGGAGACCTCCATGCCCGTGAGCGAGGCCATCATGCTCTGGTACTCGTAGATCATCTGCAGCGTGCCCTGGCTCGCCTCGGCCTGGTAGGGCGTGTACGCGCTGTAGAACTCTCCACGCGTGGTGATGGCCCACACGGCCGCCGGGATGTGGTGCTCGTATGCGCCGGCACCGACGAAGTTGAGCGCCATGCGATCGCGCTCGGCGCGCTCGTGCATGATGCGGCTCACTTCCATCTCGTTGAGACCGGCGGGCACGCCCTCGAGCGCTTTCACGCGCAGGCTCGCGGGGATCTCGTCGAACAGGTCGTCGATGCTGCGCACGCCGATGGCGTCGAGCATCGCGCGTTCGTCGGCGGGAGTGTGCGGATTGAATGGCATGTGCGGGTGTCCGTTATGACGCTTCGCTGGCCAGGAAGGCGCTGTACGCGGCCGCATCGAGCAGGCCGTCGACGTCCGCACCCTTGGCGGGCTTCAGGCGCATCATCCAGCCCTGCCCATAGGGGTCCTCGTTGATCAGCTCGGGCTTGTCGCCGAGCGCGGCGTTGCCTTCCAGCACTTCACCGGCGATCGGTGCGTAGACGTCCGAAGCCGCCTTGACGGATTCGACCACCGCCGCCGCGTCGCCGGCGCCCAGCGCGCGCCCGGCCTGCGGCACTTCGACGAACACGAGGTCGCCCAGGGCGTGCTGCGCGTGGTCGGTGATGCCGATCTCGACGGTGCCGTCGCCGCGCCGGCGAACCCATTCGTGCGACCTGGTGTACTTGAGATCGTTGGGGACGTTGCTCATGACTTTGTTCTCACGAAAGGAGGGATTGGCCATTGCGAACGAACGGCGGCTTCACGACGCGCGCGTCGAGCAGCTTGCCGCGGATGTCGACCTGGACGCGCTCGCCGGTGGCCGCGGGTACCCGCGCCAGGCCGATCGAGCGTTCGAGCGTCGGAGAAAACGTGCCGCTGGTCAGCTCGCCTTCGCCGACACCCGGGGCGATCACTTTCTGGTGCCCGCGCAACACACCGCCGCGTCCTTCCAGCACCAGGCCCACGAATTTCGCGCCCTCGCCCGCCGCGCGCCGCGCCTTGATGGCTTCGAGCGCCTTGCGGCCGATGAAATCGCGCTCGGCAGGCTGCCAGGCCACGGTCCAGGCGAGGCCCGACTCGAGCGGGTTCTTGCTCTCGTCCATGTCGGAGCCGTACAGGTTCATGCCCGCTTCCAGGCGCAGCGTGTCGCGCGCGCCCAGACCGCAAGGGACGATGCCGGCCTGCATGAGGGCATCCCAGAAACTCTCCGCGCGCGTGGCGGGCACCACGATTTCCCAGCCGTCCTCGCCGGTGTAGCCGGTGCGCGCCACGAACAGGTCGCCGAACTCCGCGCCCACGAACGTCTCGAGTGCGAGCGCGCCCGCACGCGCCGCGGCCGGCAGAACGCCGGCGGCGCGTTCGCGCGCCTTCGGACCCTGCACGGCGATCATCGCGAGGTCCTTGCGTTCCGTCACCTGCACGCCGAACTGCGCGGCGTGCTTGCGGATCCAGGCCAGGTCCTTGTCGCGCGTGCCCGCGTTCACGACCATGCGGAACCAGGATTCGGTGAGGAAGTAGACGATGAGGTCGTCGATGATCCCTGCGTTCTCCAGCAACATGCAGCTGTAGAGCGCCTTGCCGGGCGCCGTGAGCCTGGCGACATCGTTGGCAAGGAGCTGGCGCAGGAACGCGCGCGTGCGCTCGCCCTTCAGGTCGATGACGCACATGTGCGAGACGTCGAACATGCCGGCGGCGCGGCGCACCGCGTGGTGCTCCTCGATCTGCGAGCCGTAGTTGACAGGCATGTCCCAGCCGCCGAAATCGACCATGCGAGCGCCGAGTGCGACGTGGCGGGCGTGCAGGGGTGTCTTCAGTCCCATGAAGTCGTCCTCAGGCCGAG
>DASTQG010000474.1:0-3163 GCA_035761885.1 Steroidobacteraceae bacterium
AACGCAAACCCGGCACCGTTACTGCGGCGGCGGCGGTGGCCGGCGCGTGAGGTCGAGCACGAGAATGCCGCCCACGATCAGCGCCATGCCGATCCACTGCGGTGCGTGCATCGTCTCGCCGAGAAACAACCAGCCCATGAGCGCCGCGGCCGGTGGGCCGGTCGTGCTCACGATCGCTGAGCGCTGGGCGCCGATACGCCGCACGCCTTCTGCCGTGACGAACACTCCGGCCACGGTTCCGACGATCACCAGCGCCGCCATGTCCGGCCAGGTGGCCGGTGCGAGCGCCGGCAGCTCGAGCGGATGGCGCGAGAAGTACCAGGCGATGAGCGCCACGGAGGCGCCGGTCATGGAGTACACCGTGAACGCGACGCTTCCTATCGTGCGCGTGTAGCGCTCGCTGATCATGAAGTACACGGCGTAGGTCACTGCGCACGCCAGCACGAGCAGGGCGCCGCGCGCATTGGCGCGCAGCACGCCGGCGTCCAGGCCACTGACCACCAGCAGAATTCCTGCGTAGGTAAGCAGCACCGCGAGCATCACCGCGCGTGATGGCGGCTGGCGCCTGAGCATCGAAGTGAACAGCACGACGATGGCGGGATAGCTGAACAGCAGCACGCGCTCCACGCTCACGTCGATGAGCGTGAGTGCGTAGAAATCCATCATCGAGCCGAAGCAGTAGCACAGGATGCCCGCCGAGGTGGCAGCGAGCAGCGCACCGCGCGGGACTTCGAACAAGGCATTGCGAGCCCGATACAGGCCCCAGGCCCAGAACAACGGCAGCGCGAGGAACGCGCGCCAGGTCACGAGCACGTCCGCAGTGATGTCCAGGGCATAGAGGTGTTTGGCGAAGATGCCTTTGCTGGCAAAGCACACCGCCCCGAGCGCGACCATGAACGCGCCCGCCACCGCGGAGTCACTGCGAGCTCGGGGAGGCGCGGAGCTCGCGTCGTTCAAGCGGCTTGGCGCAGCGCAGCCGCGTCGCTGGTGCGCTCGGGGCCGGTTGCGCGCAGGAAGCGGGCGGCGCTCGCCACCATGGCCCACGCGAGCACGATCTCACCGGCATTGCTCGGCGCCGGACCGTACTTGCTCGCCGGCACCGCTGCGGCCATCAGCATCGCGATGGCGCCGAGCGCCATCCACGGCCAGCTGCGTCGCACCCAGAGCGCGATGCCCACCGCAAGGATGACCGCCGTCGTCGTGATCGGCGGAATCGGCGGACTGCCGCCGCTGACCGGCACCTGGTCGGGAAAGCACAGCGCGTTCGAGGCTACAACCTCGGAGTAACGCACCGTATCGGCGAAACACACCGGGTGCAGCGTCAGGTGGAAGAAGTGCGGAATCTCGATGCCGATCATGAGTACCGTGAGCACACACAGCGCGCCCATCACCCAGCGCCGCTGCAGAAGGCGCAGGCCCGCCAGGCGGCCGATAGAACCGGCGGCAATGATCCAGAAGCTGCCGATCGCCCAATGCGCCCAGAAGCGCGGATAGCTCAGGGCCTGCAGCAGATCGCCCGGGCCGAGAAAGCGCCCGAAGCCGACGACCAGGCAGTCGTACCACAGCGCCAGCATCGGCACGATGACCATGAGGACGGCGGGCGAGCGGGTCTGCCGGTACAGCCGCACGACCCAGGCGAGCAGGCCGATGTGGACAACCCCGTAGATGACGAACAACGCGCTGAGCATCGCTGCATTATAGTGATCGAGCCTTCGAACTGGCGGAGCCAAGTGATGCCCGGTCCTCTGGATGGTGTGCGCGTGGTGGAACTGACGAGCGTGGTGCTCGGCCCATGGGCGTGCCAGATGCTCGGCGACATGGGCGCGGACGTGATCAAGATCGAGGCACCGTACGGGGACAGCAATCGCACGCTCGGAGCGTTCCGCAACAAGGGCATGGCCGCGCTGTACCTCACCTGCAACCGCAACAAGCGCAGCGTCGTCCTCGATCTCAAGGTGCCCGGCGCGCGCGAGGCGCTGCTCAAGCTGATCGAGAGCGCCGATGTGTTCGTGCACAACAATCGCCCGCAGGTGATGGACAAGCTGCGGCTGCGCTACCAGGACCTCGCGGCGGTGAACCCGCGCATCATCTACTGCGGCAGCTATGGTTACAGCCGCTTCGGCCCGTATGGCTCACGCGGTGCGCTGGATGATTCGATCCAGGCGGCCAGCGGCATCGCGATGTTGAACAAGCTGGTGCTCGGTGAGCCGCGCTACCTGCCCACGATCGTCGCCGACAAGACCACCGCGCTCACCGTCGTGTACACGGTGCTGGCGGCGCTCTTTCATCGCGAGCGCACCGGCAAGGGCCAGGAAATCGAGGTGCCGATGTACGAGACCATGGTTTCGTACGTGATGGCCGAGCACCTGTGGGGCATGGCGTTCGAGCCGCCGATCGGCACCGCGGGCTACACGCGCCTGATGAGCCACCATCGCAAGCCGTACCCGACGAAGGATGGCTACATCGCGATCCTGCCGTACCTCGATGCGCACTGGGAGACGTTTTGCCGGCTGTCGGGGCGCGCGGACCTGCTCGCGGATCCGCGCTTCAAGACGCTCGCGCTGCGCGTGAAGAACATCGACGACACGTACTCGGAAACGGCGAAGACCATGGCGACGCGCACCACGCGCGAGTGGGTGGATCTGTTCGGCGACACCAGCGTGCCCACGATCGTCGTGAACACGCTCGAGGATCTCATCGAAGACCCGCACCTGCAGGCGGTCGGTTTCTGGCAGACCATGGAACACCCGAGCGAAGGTACGCTGCGCATGGCGGGCTTCCCGGCGCGTTTCTTCGACACTCCGGCCGACGTGCGCCGCCACGCGCCACGGCTCGGCGAGCACACGCGCGAGGTGCTGCGGGAAGCGGGAATGGACGATGCGCAGATTGGAACGCTGATCGGCTCCGGCGCCGCCAGCGGGGACTAGCAGCACGCGCGGCATGCGGGACGGTCCCCCGCGAAAATGTGAATGTCCCCTTTTCTTACTTGAGGCCGTAGACGCGCAGCGCATTGCTCCGCAGGAATTTCTCCAGCACCGCGGGCTTCAGGTTCAGCGCGTCCACTTCCTCACGCGTGCGCTTGAAGTCGAGCACCGGGAAGTCGGTGCCCCACAGCACCTTGTCCTGCCCGTAGCTGTTGATGTAACGCACGAAACTCTCCGGC
>DASTQG010000475.1:0-10808 GCA_035761885.1 Steroidobacteraceae bacterium
CATCGAGCGCGAGCGCGCAGTCGCCGAACAGGAGCGCCAGCGCTCGGACGAAGTCGCGCGCTTCCTCGCGGGCCTGTTCAAGCTGTCCGATCCGAGCGAGGCCCGCGGGCGCGAGATCACCGCCAAGGAGATCCTGGCCAACCGCGCCGAGCGCATCGAGCGCGAGATGGCGAACCAGCCGCAGACCCAGGCGACGATGATGGAAACGATCGGCCGCGTGTATCTCGCACTCGACCAGGGCGAGCTGGCGCGCCCGCAGATCGAAGGATCGCTCGCGCGCCGGCGCGTGCTGTTCCCGGGCGACCACCTGGACGTCGCTTCGAGCCTGGGAGCCGCGGGCGAGCTCGAGCTCAACGCGGGGCGCGTCGAGGCCGCGGAGCAGTTTCACCGCAGCGCGCTGGCGATGTACGAACGCCTGAACCAGCGCGACAACATCGCGGTCGCCGAAACGCTGCAGGGTCTCGGGCAGGTCCTGAAGGTGAAAGGCGATGCGCGCGGCGCGCGCGAGGCGCTCGAGCGGAGCCTGTACCTCTTCACTTCGCTGTCGGGATCGGATTCGACGCGCGTGTCGTCTGTGCTCAACGAGCTGGCGCAACTGGAGAGTCAGCAAGCGCGCTACGCGGAGGCGGAGCGACTGTACCGCCGCGCACTCGCGATCGAGGAGCGGATCCTCGGCCCGGACGCGCCACAGGTCATCTACAGTCAGCACAACCTCGCGGACACTCTCAAGCATCAGGGCAAGCTCGAAGAAGCCGGCCCGCTGTACGTGCAGTCGATCGCGCAGCTCAAGAAGGTCATGGGCGAGAAGCACGGCGCCACCATCGACGCGCTGGGCAACTACGGCCGCTACCTGCAGGATTCGGGCGACCTCGCAGGCGCGGAGCGGGTGATGCGCGAAGCGCTCACGCTGAATCGCGAGATGCGCGGCGAGAGCCATTTCACGGTCGGCTATCACCTCGTCAACCTGGGCGACCTGTTGCGCATGCGCGGCGACCTGGCCGGTGCCGAGCAAGCCTTGAACCAGGCTCTCGCGATCTACGGCGCCACCTTCCCCGAAGAGAACCTCTACTCCGCATCGGCCCATGCCAAGCGGGCGCGCGTGATGATCGACAGCGGACGTCCCCGCGAGGCGCTCGCTGCCGCCGACCGCGCCCTCACGATCCGTGAGCACGAGCTGCAGGCGGGTCACATGCAGATCGCCGAGGCACGGGCGTTGCGCGGGCGCAGTCTCACGCTGCTGAAGCAGCACGATGCCGCGCGCGAAGCGCTCCAACGCAGCGTTGAGGAACTGAGCAGCGGCGCGGCGCAGGCCGACTGGCGCGCGGCGCGCATGCGCGAAGAAGCCACGCAGTGGCTCGCGCAATTGAACGGCTCCGGTTCCGCCGAACCCAAGCCCCCGCCGCCCGCGAACTGACCGAAAAAGGGGACTGCCCCTGCTGTCGAGGGGCAGTCCAGCGGTTCGTCACTTCTCCGTGACGATCATCCAGGGCACGCCGAACTTGTCGGCGACGATGCCGAAGCGCTCGGCGAAGAAGGTCTTGGTCAGCGGCATGTTGACCGTGCCGTTGTCGCCGAGCCGGTTGAACACCCGTTCGGCTTCAGCCGGGTCCGCGGCGGTGAGCGCCAGCGAAAAGCCACCGATGGCCTGGCCCTTGCCGTTGCACTCCCCGTCCGAGGCCAGGATCGTTGCGGTGCCGATGCGGAATTCGCAGTGCATCACTTTGTCTTCCGTGCCCTTGGCGACCATGCTCTGGTCCGGGCTCTCCTTGAAGCGCATCAGCGTGGACACTTCGGCACCGAGCGCGCGCTTGTAGAACTCGAGCGCCTCTTCACAACGGCCGTTGAACACCAGGTACGGCTGAACTTTCATCTGAGTCTCCTTCAGTGACGATAAGGGTTTGTCTGCCACCGGACGCGCGTAGCTGAGACAAGGACGACGCAGCGGGAACAGAACCGACAACGCGCGAAGCACCTGGTTCGCGCGGATGCGTTCGTCCCCGTGCGACGCAGCACGGTCACTTCAGGAATGGCGTCGGTCGGCCTCAGTCACCGACGCAGGACTCACCGTGTTTGCGCAGGCCGTCGATGCACCGCCAGCCGTTGCCCGTGTAGTCGATGAACCCGTTGGGCGGCACGTTCAGGGCGACGCAGCGGCCGGTCTGCTCGCCGAAGCCCCGCTCGCACCGCCAGCCGCTACCCCGGGAATCGAGGTAGGCATTTTCCGGAATCTCCACGGCGCTGCAGCCATCGCCCCGCCGGGCGAAGCCGCGGTCGCAGTCCCAATCCTCGCCGCCGCGCAGGAATGCGTTGGCCGGCACCGTGACGGGAACACAGCCGTCACCTTTGAGACGGTAGGCTCGTTCGCACTCCCAGCCGCGACCGTACGGGGTCTCGGTGGCGAACGCGTTGGCCGGGACGACGATGCGCACGCAGTCGTCTGCCGAGGCGCGAAAGCCGCGATTGCACTCCCAACCGGCCTTGAACGGGGAGTCGTCGGCGTGAGCGTTGGCCGGAATCCGAATGGCTTCGCAGCCCATGCCGACCTTGCGAAACCCGCGCTTGCATTCCCAATCCTCGCCGGATGCCGCGAGAAAACCATGCGCCGGAATCCTGATGGCGCTGCAAGCATCGCCTGCCTTGCGATATCCGCGGTCGCACTGCCACCCGCCACCATAGCGGCTGGCGTGCGCATTGGCTGGGAACGCAGACGAGATCTTGTCCTGGGACGAAGCGACGGTCGCTGCACCGAGCAACCCCGCGACGATCAGAACCTGCGCCAGGGCTGCCAGCGGCAGCAACCGGCTCGACTTGATGTTCATGCGCACTCCTTTGGGCTATCGGTAGTTTGTGCTCCGGCGGCCGCACGGTCTGTTCGCAAGCGCACGCACGGCGCGCCGGCCAACGCTAAGTGCTGCAGCGAACGGATAAAGGACTCCCCATCGGCGACCATTGCAGGGCAGATGAACAACCCACCCGAGAATCGCCTGTTGGCAGCGCTCCCCGCGGCTGAGCGTCGCAGCGTGCTCGCGGAACTGCAACGCGTACAGCTCGTCACGGGAAACGTTCTGTGCGAACCCGGCGAGCGCATTCGGGATGTTTATTTCCCCATCGACGGCTTCATTTCGCTGATCACGCCCGTCCCGCCGCACTCGCAGGTGGAAGTCGGACTCGTGGGCAATGAAGGCATGCTCGGAATATCTCTGGCGCTCGGAGTGGGCACTTCACCGCTGCGTGGACTGGTGCAGGGCGCCGGATCCGCCTGGCGCATCGATGCAGCGAGTTTCCGCCGCCTGCTAGCGCACAGCCCGGCGCTGCAGAAGATTCTGAATCGGTACCTGTACGTGATACTGGCGCAGCTCGCACAAACCGCCGCCTGCACGCGCTTTCACGTGGTCGAGGCCCGGCTGGCGCGCTGGCTGCTCATGACCCGGGATCGCGGGCATTCCAGCGATCTCACGATCACCCACGAGTTTCTCGCCTACATGCTGGGGGTGCGGCGGGTGGGTATCACCCGCGCGGCCAGCTCCCTGCAACGGCGCAAGCTCATCCGTTACGCGCGTGGCGAAGTGGAGATCATCGATGGTCACGGCCTGGAGCAGGCGGCCTGCAGCTGCTACGCGGCCGATCGAGAGCTTTACGCGAGCGTGTTCGGCTGAGGCGGAAAGCCGACCATCCGCTCCTGATCCTCGTCCCACAGTTTCATGCGGGCGCACCGCAGGCTGGTGCGCAAAGTGATGCTCGGGGCATGCTGGAGCAAGGGGCTGGATTCGAACGCCGCCCGCAAGCGGTAGTTGGGAATGCGCGGGGCGAGGTGGTGGATGTGGTGATAGCCGATGTTGCCGGTGAACCAGTGCACGACACGCGGCAGATCGTAGTAGGAGCTGCCGGCGACCGCGGCCCGATCGGCATTCCAGTTCGCGCCGCGCGCCCAATATGCCTGCTCGAAGGTGTGCTGCACGTAGAACAGCCAGACGCCCGACGCGCCGGCGATCAGCACGATCGGCAGGTGGACCAGCAGCACCGTGTACCAGCTGAACGCAAAACCCAGGGCGGTAGCCACGACGAGCAGCATGGCGTTGTTGAGCAGCACGCTGCGCCACTCTTTCTTCCACGACCAGGGCAGATCGAACGGCACGCGGTGCTTGATGACGAACTGCCAGGTCGGCCCCAATCCCAGCAGCACGAACATGCTGCGATAGCAGCGATAGCGCAAGCGGCCCCACGCGGAGCGCGCGCGGTACTCCGCGAGCGTGATCGTGCGTACGTCACCGAACTCGCGGCGGTCGAGATTTCCCGACGTCCCGTGATGGATGGCGTGCGTCTTCTTCCAGTAGCCGAACGGGAAGAGCGTGATCAGCCCCAGGCAGGCCCCGACCCAGTGGTTGGCGCGGCGGCTGGCGAAGTAGGAACCGTGGCCGCAGTCGTGCTGAATGATGAAAAGGCGCACGTACAGACCCGCAGCCGGCAATGCGAGCAGCAGCGTCCAGCCGTAACCCCAGCCGGCGTGCACGCTCCACGCCATCAGGATCCAGAGCAGCACGAACGCGGGGAGCGTATTGCTCAGCTGCCAGAGCGCACGGCCGAGCGAGGGACGGGCGAAGCTCGCACAGAGCTGACGGAGCGTGGGGTTTTCAGTGATCGTTGCAGAATTCATTGCACCGCCGGCAGGGATTCACTCTCATACTTGCATCGCGCCGGCCAGTATGTATGTGCGCAAGCGCACAAAGGGCTGGGACCTCGTCATTACGGGGTACTGCCGCCCTCACCTTCCCATTTGGTCAGGTCAGCTTCCCGTCGACGGACTGCATCTTCCTCTTCGTGCGCCCGCCGATAGGCAGCGATCGCATGGTGCACGCGGGCAGCGTCCTGGTCCGTTAGTGCCGGGCTCGGCGCTCGCAGCCTGTTGCGCTTCATCGGCGTGACCTGGCCACGGCGTGCGAGGCCAGCGCGTCGTTCTCGCGCTGCAGGGATTCGGCCGCCGTCGCCGCAAGATCTTCCCCTGCGGAGCCCGACAACAATCCCTTCAGGCTGCGCGCGAGGCGCATCCAGGGTGTCTCCAACGTCGCATCGCTCATATTCATTTCCGCTCTCCAAAGTGCCCGATCATGCTGCCATTGAACCAGCTCGCCATCGGTACGCGACCGCACATACGTCAAAGAAAACCCCGCGCGGCTCGCGCGGCGCGGGGTTCAGGGGGGATGGGCGTCTCTGCCGTCCCGATGCCAATCGAATTGTTATCGGATGGCCGGCGTCGGGTTGTCGATGATGACTTCCACGCGCCGATTCTGTTGTCGTCCGTCCGCGGAATCATTTCCGCCCAGCGGCTGAGTCTCACCCATGCCTGTGGCGGCCAGCCGGGATGCCCCGACACCCTGCCCCATCAGGTAGGCCCTCACTGACTGCGCGCGTCGTTGCGACAGGTCGAGGTTGTAGTCCTCGCTCCCGGCGCTGTCCGTATGCCCTTCGATAGCGGCACTGCGGTCAGGATACTGCTCGAGGAACGCTGCCAACTTGTCCAGGCTGCTGGTGGCGCCGGAGTTGAGCTCCGCTTTCCCGGTCTTGAACAGCACGTCGCCGAGCGTGAGCACGAGGCCCCGGTCGGTCGCCTTCGCCTGCAGCTCGTCGATCTGACGCTGCATCTCGGCGGTTTCGACTGCCGACGCAGCGCGCTGAGCATCCGCATCCGTGCGTGCTCCGTCTGCCAGACGCTTCTGCTCGATCGCGGCGGCCTCGGCCGAGGCTGCCTGATCCTTCGCGATGTCGGCCTCCCGCGTCCTCGCATCCAGGCGGGCGCTTTCGCGTTGCTCGCTCAGTTTCGTCCGCTCTGCCTGCGCGAAGCGCGCTTGGGACTGGGCCTCGGCAATCTCTACTTTGCGATCCGCAAGGTAGGCGAGGTGCACGGCCACCTGCTCGTCGGTCTGAGGAGCTTCCGCGGCCACCACTGCGGCCTCTGCTTCCTTGATCGCCACAGGCGCCTGGGTGGCCAGGTTCGCATCGGACTGCAGCACGGTCAGCTTGGCACGGGCGTCCGCTGCACCGGTCGACTTCGGCGGCGCGGCCGCGCAGGCGGCGAGCGCGAGGGCCACGCCCGCGGCAATGAGCACGCGCGTGGGGCTGGAAATACGATATCGGGTGTTGTTCATCGCGGCGCTCCGGAGTTGCGTTGGGTTTCTTCCACCAGCGCATCGTTGCCGCGCTTCATCTCTTCATTGACCTTCCCAGCCTTGGCAGCTTCAGCCCGGGCGGCGGCCAGTTCGGCCTCGACGCGAGCCTGCTCGGCCAGCTGCTGGGCAACGACCATCTTCTCTTCTTTCACTGCCTCATTGGCAGAGACCAGCCTGGTCCGCGCTTCGCCCAGTTCGGCGGCTGCGTATTGGGCTGCCTCGGCTCGTTCAGCGTTGGATATTGCCTGCTCAGCGGCTCGCAGAGCCTCACTGGGAGGGGGTGTGGAAGCGCATGCTGCGACGAGCAGGAGTGCGCAGGCCATGCCGACTGCCTTGAGCAGGCGTGGCGGTGCTTGTGAAGATTCGTACATCAGGTTCTCCGGTTCAGAGGTGGTTTTTTCAACTCGTCATCATGCCTTGCCCCGCCGACGCAGTCGGTGCGCCTGCGTACATAGGAGCCCCGGGAACCCTCAGCTGTCGTACGATGCAACGCGCGGCACTCGACAAGGAGCAAAGTCGATTTGAAACCGCTGATTCGTCGTTTCCTGAGACTCGCGCCCCCTGCCTCGCCCTGGGACGTCGATGAAGTCCTGCGCGAAGAGCTGTTCAGCATCGAGCGGCTCGAGCAGCACGCGCTCACGCTGGCCGTCGCACAACCCGTCACTGACAAGCCCGTCCGCCGTCTGCCGCTGAGCACGCGGCTGAACGACAATGAAGCGGTCCTGCTCGATGCGTATCGCACCATCGCGCACGCCGTGGCGCAGGACCGCCCGATCACGCCCGCAGCCGAATGGCTGCTCGACAACTACCACCTGGTCGAAGCGCAGATTCGCGAGATCCGCGAAGACCTGCCGCCCGGGTTCTACCGGCAGCTCCCCAAGCTCGCGGATGGACCCTTCGTCGGTTATCCGCGGGTGTTCGGCATCGCCTGGGCCTTCGTCGCACACACCGACAGTCACTTCGACCCCGAGACGCTGCGTCGATTCGTGCGCGCCTACCAGACGGTGCAGCCCCTGACGATCGGCGAGCTGTGGGCCATCGCCATCACGCTGCGCATCGTGCTCGTCGAGAATCTGCGCCGCGCGGCCTTTCGCATCGTCACCAGTCGCGCCGAGCGGCAGGAGGCGGACGACGTTGCGGATCGCCTCCTGGGCCTGAACGGCCACTCGCCGCAGCCCGATGCGCTGCTGCGCCTGTACCACCAAGGGTCGCCACTCCCACGCGCATTCGTCGTGCAACTCGTGCAGCGCCTGCGCGACCAGGACCCGGACGTCATTCCGGCCCTGACATGGCTGGAAGAGCGACTCGCCGACCAGGACACCACGGCCGAGGAAGTCGTGCGGCTGGAGCATCAGAGGCAGGGAGCGTCCAACGTCACGGTGCGCAACATCATCACCAGCATGCGGCTGATCTCGGAGCTGGAATGGTCCGAGTTCTTCGAGAGCGTCAGCCTGGTCGACGAGGCGTTGCGCACCGGCAGCGATTTCGCGCTGATGGACTTCGCCACCCGCAATCTCTATCGAAGCGCCGTCGAAGAGCTCGCGCGCGGCTCGAAACTCACGGAGCTGCAGGTCGTGAGCACCGCACTGGCGGCCGCGAAGCAGGGCGCGGACGAGCGCACGCGCGATCCCGGATACCAGCTGATCTCCTCGGGGCGGCGCGACTTCGAGGAATCCATCGGGTATCGCGCCCCGCCCAATCATCGACCGGGCCGATGGGCACAGCGGCGAGGCGCGTGGCCGTACATCGGCGCGATCCATCTGGCCGCGGCACTCGCCGTCGCGCTGGCGCTGGTGGGTCTCGAGGCGCTCGGCGTGAGCGCCGCAACCCTCGCGCTGCTGGGAATCCTCGGCTTCATTCCCGCCCTGGGCCTCGCGACCGAGCTGGTGAACCGCACGGTCACGCTCACCTTCGGGCCGACCGTTCTGCCGGCGCTGGCGCTGCGCGAAGGCGTCCCCGCGCACCTGCGCACGGTCGTCGCAGTGCCTACTCTCCTGACCACGCCCGCGAGTATCGAAGAGGAGCTCGAACGGCTCGAAATCCATCATCTCGCATCGTCCGAAGACAATCTGCACTTTGCCTTGCTGTCGGACTGGGCGGACGCGGCCACGGAGCGCACACCGGAAGACGACGCGCTGCTCGCCGCGGCGGCGCGTGGAATCGCGCGTCTGAATCGCCGCTACGGTCCGGCGGCGGGCGGCGATCGCTTCATCCTCCTGCATCGGCACCGCGTTTGGTGCGAGGTGCAGGGACAGTGGATCGGATGGGAACGCAAGCGCGGCAAGCTGCACGAGCTGAACCGCCTGCTGCGCGGTGCGACTGACACGACCTTCCTCGAAATCGCCGGGCAGGCACCGGTGGCGCCCCAGGGCGTGCGCTACGTCATCACGCTCGACGCCGATACGCGGTTGCCACGCGAAGCCGCGCGCCGGCTGATCGGCAAGCTCGCACATCCACTCAACCGCCCGCGCTTCGACGTCATCACCGGCCGGGTCGTCGAGGGCCATGCCGTCCTGCAGCCCCGCGTCACGGCCTCGTTGCCGACCGGGCGCGAAGGGTCGCTCTACCAGCGCGTTGCTTCCAGCGCGCCCGGCCTGGATCCGTACGCGTCGGCAGTCTCGGACGTCTACCAGGATCTCTTCGGCGAGGGCTCGTTCGCGGGCAAAGGAATCTACGACGTCGATGCATTCGAGGCGGCGCTCGCCGGGCGCGTCGGTGACGGAACGCTGCTCAGCCACGATCTCTTCGAGGGAATTTTCGCGCGCGCCGCGCTGGTGTCGGATATCGAGGTGGTGGAGGAATTTCCCGCTCGCTACGACGTCGCGGCCGCGCGCCAGCATCGCTGGGCCCGCGGCGACTGGCAGTTGTTGCCCTGGCTCATCGGCCGGCGCGATGCCGCCGGCCCCGACCGCCGCCGCGACCGCGTCTCGCTGCTGGGCGCGTGGAAGATGCTGGACAACCTGCGCCGGACCCTGAGCCCGCCTGCAGCGCTCGCCGCGCTCACCATCGGCTGGACGTTGTCGCTGCAGAGCGCCGCGCTGTGGACTTCATTCATCGTTGCGACGATCGCCGTGCCGGCGCTGCTTCCGGTGCTGGCGGCCATCGTGCCGCGGCGCGCCGGCGTCACCTCACGCAGCCACCTGCGCGCCCTGGGGCGAGACCTCTGGTCCGCGACCGCGCAGATCGTTTTCCATCTCGTGTTCCTGTCACACCAGGCCTGGCTCATGCTGGATGCGATCGGCCGCACGCTGTACCGCCTGTTCGTGAGCCGTCGGAACCTGATGCAATGGACGACGGCTGCCCAGGCGGCGCTCAGTGCCACGCGCGATGTCGCAGGCGTTTACCGGCGCATGGGCGGCGGCATCGCACTGACGTTCCTGGTCGCACTCGTCGTCGCGGCATCGGGCAGCGATGCGACGTGGGTCGCCGCCCCCTTCGTGCTCGCGTGGCTGCTGTCGCCGCTCATCGCGCTCGGAGTCAGCCGCCGGCCGCGCGCCGCCGGACGTCTCGCGCCCTCGGCAAGCGACGAACGCGAGCTGCGGCTGGTGGCGCGCAGAACCTGGCGCTACTTCGAGACCTTCGTCACCGCCGAAGATCGCATGCTGCCGCCCGACAACTTCCAGGAGGATCCCGGCCCGGTGCTGGCACACCGCACCTCCCCCACCAACCTCGGCCTGTACCTGTTGTCGGCGGTGAGTGCGCGCGATTTCGGATGGATCGGCACGCGCAACGCGATCGAACGTCTCGAGGCGACGCTCGGGACGATGCAGCGCCTGCAACGTTTTCGCGGCCACTTCTACAACTGGTACGACACGCGCGACCTGCGTCCGCTGGATCCGCGCTACGTGTCCTCGGTCGACAGCGGCAACCTCGCGGCGCACCTCGTCACCGTGGCCAACGCGGCGCTGGAGTGGATCGAGACGCCGCCCCATCCCACCGATTCGGCCGCCGGCCTGCACGATGCCCTGCTGCTCGCGCGAGAAGCGCTCGACGGCATTCCGGCGCAGCAGCGCACGCAGGCCGTGCTGTGGAAGCAGCTCGAAGGCCATCTCGCGGAGATCGAGCGCATCGCGGCCCCCTTGCAGCTCGCCGCCGATGGCGTCACCACGGCGCTGCCGCAGATGCACTCTCACGCCGCAACTCTCGTCGACATCGCTCAGACGCTCGCGAGCGAGAGCGGCGGGGATGTCTGTGTGGATCTGCTCTTCTGGTCGCAGGCGATCCTGGCCAGGGCGGAGAGCTGGCGCGGCGAGATGACGGCCACTCCCGAAGATGCACGCGCTCTGCGCCAGCGACTCGCCGCCATCGCGGCGACGGCCAACGAGATGGCACATGCCATGGAGTTCGACTTCCTGCTCGATCCGCAACGTCGCCTGCTTTCGATCGGCTTCAGGACGGCGGACGGTACGCTCGATCCCAGTTGCTACGACCTCCTGGCTTCTGAAGCCCGGCTGGCGAGTTTCTTCGCCATCGCCAAGGGCGACATTTCCGCGCGCCACTGGTTCCGCCTGGGCCGGCAGGTGACCCCGATCGGGCATGGCGCCGCGCTCATCTCGTGGTCCGGATCGATGTTCGAGTACCTCATGCCGTCACTGGTGTTGCGCGCCCCGGCCGGGAGCCTTCTCGAGCAGACGAGCCGCCTCA
>DASTQG010000476.1:0-3438 GCA_035761885.1 Steroidobacteraceae bacterium
CTCTCGGATCCGAACCGGCGCATGAGCGATATCATCCGCGCGAACGCGGAGCGGGTCAGCACCATCATCGGCAATGTGCAGCAGCTCGCGCGGCGCGAGAGCACGCGGCCCGAGCGCATGCCGCTCGGCGAATGGCTTACCGACTTCGTGCAGGAGTTCATCAGTACCGGCGGTCACGAGGCCGGCCAGTTGACGTCGGAGGTGCCCGATCCCGAGCTCGAGGTGCGCGTCGACCCTTCGCACCTGCGCCAGATCCTCTGGAACCTCTGCGAGAACGCCTTCCGCTACTCGGTCAAGGTACCCGACGACTCGGTCGGGGTCCGCGTCGGCCGCCTCGCCGGCAGCAACCGTCCGTTCCTCGAGGTACTCGACCGCGGGCCGGGCATCGATTCGACGATCAGCGACCGCATCTTCGAGCCGTTCTTCACCTCGCGCGCGAGCGGCACCGGGCTCGGGCTCTTCATCGCGCGCGAGCTCGCCCAGTGCAACCGGGCGCTCCTCGTGTTCGAGCCTCGCGCGGGTGGCGGCAGCATCTTCCGCATCGTGTTCGCCGACCCGCAGCGCTGGGAGCAGACCTGACCCGCCATGGCGAATCCGCGCGCGCTGATCGTCGATGATGAGCCCGACATCTGCGAGCTGCTGTCGCTGACGCTCGCGCGCATGGGCGTCGATTCGACCGCGGTGCACGACCTCGCCTCGGCCCGCCGCGAGCTGCAGGGATCACGTAGTTTCGCGCTGTGCCTCACCGACCTGCGCCTGCCGGACGGTGACGGCACCGGGCTCATCGAATGGATCCAGAGAGAAGTCCCGGAGCTGCCGGTCGCCGTGATCACGGCCCACGGGCACGTGGAATCCGCGGTGCTCGCGCTGAAGCTCGGCGCCTTCGACTTCGTGCGCAAGCCCGTCGACATCTCGGACCTGCGCAAGCTCGTCAACCAGGCGCTCAAGCTTTCCGACAACCGGCGTGCAGCGGACGGCGGGCGGCGCCTGCTCGGCAATTCCGAGCCCATGCAGCGGCTGCGCGCCATGATCGGCCGTGTCGCACGCAGCCAGGCGCCCGTGCACATCACCGGCGAATCCGGGACCGGCAAGGAGCTGGTCGCGCGCCTGATCCACGAGTCCGGCCCGCGCAAGGACGCGCCTTTCGTGCCCGTGAGCTGCGGCGCGATACCGTCGGAGCTCATGGAAAGCGAGCTCTTCGGCCACCGGCGGGGCAGCTTCACGGGCGCCGTCGCCGACAAGCTCGGCCTCGTGCAGGCCGCGGAAGGTGGAACGCTCTTTCTCGACGAAGTGGCGGACCTGCCATTCGTCATGCAAGTGAAGCTCCTGCGCCTGATCCAGGAAAAGACCGCGCGCCCGGTCGGCGACCAGCGCGAGCAGCCGGTCGACGTGCGCATCCTGTCCGCGACTCACCGCGACCTCGGCGAGCTGGTCGCCGCGGGGCGTTTCCGCGAGGACCTCTATTACCGCATCAACGTGATTGAAATGCGGGTGCCGAGCCTGCGCGACCGGATTGCGGACGTGCCCGAGCTCGCGGCATCCATCACCCAGCGATTTGCGCTGCGCCTGACGATGACTCCGCCGGCGATCTCCACGGAGGCGATGGAGCTCCTCTCGAGCCACGACTACCCGGGCAACGTCCGCGAGCTCGAGAACATCATCGAGCGCGCGCTCACGCTGTGCGACGGCGCCACGATCCGGCCGGAGGACATCGAGTTGCGCGGGCCCCCTACCTTCGAGGATTCGGTGCCACTGCATCGGCCGGGCACGCTGCCGCAGACGCTGGAAGACATGGAGCGCGCCTCCATCCGCAAGGCCCTGGAAGATGCGCGCTACAACAAGACAGCCGCGGCCCGTGCGCTCGGTATCAGCTTCCGGGCCCTGCGCTATCGGATCAAGAAACTCGGCATCGAGTGACAAATCGCGTCACATAGTGACGTGGCGTGTCGTCCCCGACGTCGCCAGACCCCGACGATATTCTGACAATCACCAAAAAATACTGCCAAGTCCGTCACTTACGACTGCCGGTGCCATTGGCATGATCCTTGCTGTACCTAGGGTGCATCGGCGCATGAGCGCCGCCCTCGTCAACACAGGAGTTATCGGACATGAAGACTCTTCAGAAGGGCTTCACGCTCATCGAACTGATGATCGTGGTGGCCATCATCGGCATCCTGGCCGCGATCGCGATCCCCGCGTACCAGGACTACACGATTCGCGCGCAGGTCTCTGAAGGCCTGACGCTCGCGTCGGACATCAAGGCGGGTGTCGCTGAGTACATGGCGCAGACGGGTGCCTGGCCGGCGAACCTCCAGGAAGCGGGTGTCGCCTCGGTCGGTGCCGACGCGACCAGCAAGGCCGCGCGTTACGTGGAGTCGGTCGATGTCACGACAGGCACGATCACGATCACATACGGCAAGGACGCAAACGCCAAGATCGATGGTCAGCAGCTCGCTCTTCAGCCGTTCGTCAATGAGAATGGCGACGTGGTCTGGAAGTGCGGTAACGCGGACGAGGCCGCTGGCGTGAGTGCGGACCCGGGCGCTGGCGCATCGCCGGCCGTCGCCACTTCGCTGGCTGACAAGCATGTGCCGGCCTCGTGCCGCACCGGCTTCGGTGGCAACGCTGCCTAAAGCCTGATGGCAATGGATCCGGCGACTGGCCGGAAACCGGCAAGGCCCCTGTTCGCAGGGGCCTTGCCTTTTGTGCGACGAGATGCGGTAACCTTGGGACGACCGACGCTGCGATGAATCGAATCCGCCACGCGCAGACGCTCGCGCTCGCAGCCGGGCAACTGGCTTCACTTTTCTTCCTGGCCGGCTGCGCCTGGTGGGTTTACCGCGACGTCTCGGAGGTCATCGGCGCCGGCAAGCTGACCGGCTCCATCTCCTGGGGCGGCGACATCTTCGGCACGCAGCGCGTGCGACTCCTCCTGTTCGCACTCGCGGTGCTCGTGCTCCACGTCCTGTTGGGGCTGCTCGCCTACGGGCTCGCGCGGCTCTGCCGCGCGGCTTTCCCGGGCCTGGCGGCGGAACGACTTTCGTTCCTGACGATCCTCTGGGTCACCGCCCTCTTCGCGCTGGCGCTCGCCGCCAACGCAAGCTGGTATCCCGCGTCCCTCTTTGCCGTCGAGGACTCCTGGCTGCGAGGCAGCTGGTATGGCATCGCCCCGTTTACTGCACTCGCCGGCAGCGTGGGGTTCATCATGCTTGTCATTGCGGCGCTCGCGCTTCGGCGCGTCACCTGGTCGTCGCATTTCTGGCTGCGAGGCGCGATCGCAATCTCCCTGCTCGTCGCCGTGAGCCTGGGCGCCCGCCTGACCGGCGCGCAGAGCGCGCCGGCGCCACGCGGGGACAAGCCGCACATCGTGATCCTCGGCGTCGATTCTCTGCGCAGCGATCTTTCTGAGGCGGCAGCCGGCGAAATCCTGACTCCCAA
>DASTQG010000477.1:0-5968 GCA_035761885.1 Steroidobacteraceae bacterium
CCGAGGGCATGTGGCGCTTTCGCGAGCACACCACCTCGACCGCGGGTTTCTACAACACGATCGGCTTCAACGACGACACGCGCGCGTTCCTCTCGATCCCGGCGCGCCACGACCTCGCGCGACGCGTGGACTGCGCCTACCTTGCGAAGCTCATCGCCGAGCACCGTCTGGGCGAGGAGGAGGCTCACGAACTGGCCGCCGATCTCGCCTATCATCTGCCGCGACGCGCCTACAAGCTGGACGCGCCGCCGGTGGCAGCGAAAGCCGCGCTCTAGGCGCGGCGCTCCAGGAGATTCCTCGACATGCGAGTCAAAGTGCTGCAGGCCACGCACCCGGACATGGTCCGCTCCCTCGACACGGAGGCGCTGCGTCGCCTGTACCTGGTGCAGGACATCTTCCTGCCGGACGAGATCAGCCTCGCCTACAGCCACGTGGAGCGTTTCGTCATTGGCGGAGCCATGCCCGTCAAGGGCGCGCTCGAGCTCACGACGACGAAGGAGATCGGCTCGGATCCCTTCCTCAAGCGTCGCGAGATGGGCGTGGTCAACATCGGCGCCAGGGGCGGCGTGACGGTCGACGGCGTGCGTCACGAGCTCGGGCATCGCGAAGGGCTGTACATTCCGATGGGCAGCGCGCGCGTGGTGTTCGAGTCGGCGGGCGGCGAGCCCGCGAAGTTCTACCTGGCGAGCACGCCGGCGCATCACCGCTACGAGGCGGTCAAGGTCTCGCTCGACAAGGCGATGCCCATGCCCATGGGCTCGCTCGAAACCTCCAACGAGCGTGTCATCAACCAGTACATCCATCCGCAGATCTGCGCCTCGGCGCAGCTGCTGCTCGGGCTCACCGCGCTCAAGAAGGGCAGCGTGTGGAACACCATGCCCTGTCACCTGCACGATCGCCGGTCGGAGGTGTATTTCTACTTCGACATGAAGCCCGACGACCGTGTGTTCCACTTCATGGGCCAGCCCGATGAGACGCGTCACATCGTCATCGCCAACGAGCAGGCGGTGGTTTCCCCGCCGTGGTCGATCCACACCGGCGCGGGCACTTCGAACTATTCGTTCATCTGGGCCATGGGCGGCGACAACCAGGATTACAAGGACATGGACGGCGTGAAGATGGGCGAGCTGCGCTGAAGGCCGGCATGGGCGCGGGCGCATTCGATCTCTCCGGCCGCGTGGCCCTCATCACCGGAGCGAACACGGGGCTGGGGCGCGCCATCGCGCTGGCGCTCGCTGAGGCGGGCGCTGACATCGCCGTCGCCGGCCGCTCTCCCGCGGAGGAAACCGGCCAGGCCGTCCGGGCACTGGGCCGCCGTTTCCACGACGTTCGCGCCGACTTCGCGGCCAAGCCGGTGGCGCCCGAGGTGATCGCACAGACGCTGAACGAGCTCGGGCGCCTGGACATCCTGGTGAACAACGCGGGCACCATCCGCCGCAACGACGCACTCGAGATGAGCGAGGCGGACTGGGACCTGGTATTGGACGTGAACCTGAAGTCGGTGTTTTTCCTGAGCCAGGCCGCGGCGCGGGCGATGCTCGCCGGACCGGGCCGTGGCAAGATCATCAACATCGCCTCCATGCTTTCCTTCCAGGGCGGGATCCGCGTTGCCTCGTACACCGCGAGCAAGAGCGCCATCGCCGGGCTCACCCGCCTGCTCGCCAACGAGTGGGCGGCGCGCGGGATCAACGTCAACGCCATCGCACCGGGCTATTTCGTCACCAGCAACACCACCGCGCTGCGCGAGGATGCGAATCGCAATCGCGAGATCCTCGGGCGCATTCCCGCCGGTCGCTGGGGCGAGCCGCGCGACCTCGGCGGTGCCGCGGTGTTCCTCGCTTCCGATGCCGCCGACTACGTGCACGGCACGATCCTGCCGGTCGATGGCGGCTGGCTCGCGCGCTGAGGCGCGCAGGTCCCCGTCGTGACCCGCGGCGGACTGGCGCTCGAAGGTCTCTGCAAGCGCTTCGGCAGCGTCGAGATCCTGCGCGATGTGCAACTGGAGGTGGCGCCCGGTGATCTGATCGTGGTGGTCGGGCCGTCCGGCTGCGGCAAGTCAACGCTCCTGCGCCTCGTCGCGGGCCTGGAAACGCCGAGCGCGGGCCGCATTCGTATCGGCGGGCGCGATGTCACGGCGGTGCCGCCGGCCGAGCGCGGGATCGCGATGGTCTTCCAGTCCTACGCGCTGTACCCGCACATGACGGTGGCGCAGAACATGGGATTCGGCCTGAAGATGCAGGGCCGACCCAAAGCCGAGATCGCCGAGCGCGTGGCGCGCGCCGCGCAGATCCTGCAGCTGGGCGAATACCTCGACCGCAAGCCGCGCGCACTGTCCGGCGGGCAGCGACAGCGCGTCGCGATCGGGCGCGCGATCGTGCGCGATCCGGAGATCTTCCTGTTCGACGAACCGCTCTCGAACCTCGATGCGGCGCTGCGCGGCCAGATGCGCGTGGAGATCGCGCGCCTGCACGCGCAGCTGGGCGCCACGATGCTCTACGTGACGCACGACCAGGTCGAGGCGATGACCCTCGCGAGCACCATCGTCATCCTCAATGCCGGCCGCGTGGAGCAGGTTGGGGCGCCGATGGAACTGTATCGCCGCCCCGCCAATCGTTTCGTCGCCGGCTTCCTCGGAGCGCCGCGCATGAACTTCGTGCCTGCGCACGTGGTATCGCAGTCGCCGGGCGCGCTGCTCATCGGGCTGGAGGGCGCGACGCACGGCTCGCCCCTGCGCCTCGTGCGCGCGACGGAGGCTGCCCAGGTCGGAATGCCGGTGACGCTCGGCATGCGCCCGGAGCATCTGCGACTGGCGGATGCGGCGGCTTCACTCTTGCACGGCAGCGTCACGCTGGTCGAACGGCTGGGCTCGGAAACGCTCGTCTACGTCAAACCTGAGGGCGCCGAACAGATCACGGTGAAGCTCGACGGCGGCAGCGCGGTTGCGCGCGGCGACCTGGTCGGGTTGCAGGTGGATGCGGCGCATTGCCACCTGTTCGGTCCCGACGGCTCCGCGATCGGTGCACCTTCCGACGCGACAGGGCAGAGCGCCGCGGCGGGCGCGAACGTGCGCGTGGCGGGCTAGGGTATGTACGAGAACCGGGTGGCGGGTGTCGCCTACGTCCTGCCGTTCATCTTCGGCCTGGCGGCGTTCACGCTGTTTCCCTTCGTTGCCTCGCTCCTGCTGAGTTTCTCCGACTACCAGCTGCAGGATCCGATCGACGCGGCGGCCTTCGTCGGCGCCGAGAACTACAGCGCCATGTTCGCGGACGGCACCTTTCGCAAGTCCCTCGGCGTCACGTTCCTGTACGTCTTCGTCACGGTGCCCCTCAAGCTCGCGTTCGCGCTCTTCATCGCGTGGGTTCTGAACTTCCGCCTGCGCGGCATCGGCTTCTTCCGCACGGCGTACTACCTGCCCTCGATTCTCGGCGGCAGCGTCGCGATCGCGGTGGTGTGGCGCTACGTATTCGCGGGCGACGGGCTGGTCAACCAGGCGTTCGAGCTGTTCGGAGCGGAGCCGGTGAACTGGCTGGGCGAGCCGGGCTACGCGATGTTCAGCATCGTGCTGCTGCGCCTGTGGCAGTTCGGCTCGGCCATGGTGATCTTCCTCGCCGGACTGCAGGCGATCCCTGAGGACCTCTACGAAGCTGCGCGCCTCGACGGCGCGCGCGGGCCGCGCATCTTCGTCAGCATCACGCTGCCGCTGCTCACGCCGATCATCTTCTTCAATTTCATCATGCAGGTGGTGCAGGCGTTCCAGGAGTTCAACGGGCCCTACGTCATCACCGGCGGCGGACCGCTGAAGGCGACCTACCTGCTGCCGCTGATGATCTACGAGGAGACCTTCAAGTACTTCAACGTGGGGTACGCGAGCGCGCTCTCGTGGCTGCTGTTCGTGATCGTCGCGCTCTTCACCGCGATCGCGTTCTGGACCTCGCGTTACTGGGTGTTCTACGCCCAGGAACGAGATGAAGAGAAACGAGGTGAGGAGAAGTGAACGTCGCGGCAGCCACGGCGGCGATGCCAGCCGAAACCGGTCGCGGGCGGCGCGCGCTGCAACTGCTGCTTCGTTACGGCGTGCTGATCGGCGTCGGGCTCCTCATGCTCTATCCCCTGCTGTGGATGGTGGGCGCCTCGTTCAAGCCCAACCGCGAGATCTTCGATACCATCGGCTTCTGGCCGCATTCGCCCACGCTCGAAGGTTATCGCGAGGGCTGGCGCACCGGCACCGAGCACACCTTCGGGACGTACCTGGCCAACACTTTCAAGATCATCGTTCCCAAGGTGATCGTGACGGTGATCTCCTCGGTGCTGGTGGCGTACGGGTTCGCGCGCTTTCGCATTCCGGGGCGGCGCATCCTGTTCGCGCTGCTGATCGCGACGGTGCTGCTGCCCAAGAGCGTGCTGCTCATTCCGCAATACCTCATGTTCCGCGAGCTGGGCTGGCTCGACACGTTCCTGCCCCTGTACGTCCCGGCGGCCTTCGCCACCGAAGGCTTCTTCGTGTTCATGATCGTGCAGTTCATGCGCGGATGCCCCGTGGAAATGGAGGAGGCGGCCGTCATCGACGGCTGCAACAGCCTGCAGACGCTCGTTTACGTGGTGGTGCCGGTGATCCTGCCGGCGATCATCTCGGTGGCGCTGTTCCAGTTCATGTGGAGCATGAACGACTTCCTGCAGCCGCTGATCTACCTGTCCAGCGTGGAGAAGTACCCCGTCTCGCTCGCGCTCAAGCTGGCGATCGACGTGACGGAAGCGACCTCCTGGAACCAGGTGCTGGCCATGTCCACCATCGCGGTGTTGCCCTCGATCGTGCTGTTCTACGCCGCACAGAAGTACTTCGTCGAAGGCATCACGGTCGGCTCGGTGAAAGGCTGAGGCCGACATGCGACGCGCGATTTCCCGCCGCCACGTGCTGTTCGGACTGGGTGCCGCCGCGCTCGGGGCGAGCCGGGCGCGCGCGGTCGCCGACACGCGCGCCGGCGCGCCGGCGCGGGTTCAGCTGCGCATGTCCTGGTGGGGCGGCAACGAGGTCCACCGCGCCCAGCTCGAAGCCGTGCGCCGCTTCGAGCGGCGCTATCCGCACATCAGCGTGAAGACCGAGTACACGGGCTGGATCGGGCACCTCGAGCGCCTGACCACGCAGATCGCCGGCGGCACGGCGCCCGACCTCATGCAGATCAACTGGAACTGGCTGGTGCTGTTCTCGCGCGACGGCCGCGGCTTCCACGATCTGGAGCAGTTGCGCGCGCATCTCGCGCTCGACGAGTTCGACCGCACCTCCCTGGAGATGGGCCGCGTGCACGGGCGGACCAACGCAGTGCCGCTCGCGATGGCCGCAAGACTCTTCTACTTCAATGCCAGCACCTATGAAAAGGCGGGTCTGGCGATACCGCGCACCTGGGAAGAGCTGATGGCCGCGGGCCCCGTGTTCCGCGAGCGGCTTGGAGAGGAGTACTACCCGCTCGACCTGCAGTTCATGGACGTGACCGCGCTCACGCGCAGCTGGCAGGTGCAGAAGAGCGGCCAGCCGCTCATCGACGAGCAGCACGAGCGGCTGAACGCGAACGTCGAGGAATTGAGTGAGATGGCGGCGCTGTACCGTCGCATGGTGGATGAGCACGTGATTCCGAGCGCGCGCGAGCGCGCCTCGCACGGCTACGTCGCACCGGAGGAAATGAGACCCTGGATCGACGGACGCTACGCCGGTACCTATCAATGGATCAGTGCCATCGGCAAGTCGGTCGAGAAGCTCGCGCCCGGACAGAAGGTGGTGCTCGCGCCGTACCCGATGCGCGCAGGCGCCCGCGACGCGGGCCTGCTCTACCGGCCGGCCATGATGTTCGCGATCAACCGCGACACCCCGCACGCTCGCGAAGCGGCGATGCTCATGGACTTCGTGCTCAACGATCCCGAGGGGGTGAGGGCGCTGGCGCTCAAGCGCGGCGTACCGGTGAGTCGCCGCGCGCTC
>DASTQG010000478.1:0-2390 GCA_035761885.1 Steroidobacteraceae bacterium
TCGTCGCGGTGATCGGATCGACGCTCGCATCGAGCGAGAACTCACCTTTGAGCGTGCCGCCGGCCGCACCTATTTCGAGCGGATTGAGGCTCAGCATGCCGTCGCGCAAGTGAACCCGCGCGGTCAGCGATTGCAGCGGCACTCTGCGCGTATTGATGGATGCGGCATGCACGGTGACGTCCGCGTCCATGGAGCGCAGCTTTTCGAGGTTGAACTCGTCGCGCGGCAACAGCGTCGGGCTCGCAGCTCGCTGCGCAGCCCGCTCGCGCTGTGCTTCCGAGGCGCTCTCGCCCGCAGCCGTCTGCGGAGCCGCACCGATCATGCCGGCGAGGTCGTCGAAGTCCAGCCGGTGCGAGGCCACGCGGCCGCTCAGCGCGGGTCGCTTGCCGTTGATATCGAGGCTCACGTTACCGCTCAGGTCGCTGTCGCCCATGCGTCCCGTGAACTCGCTGTAGCGCCACACGCCGTCGGCGTGCGTGAGCCGGCCGTGCAGCTCGAACGGTGGCGTTTCGGGCAATGCGAGCCCGAGCAGCGGATACAGACGCGCGAGATCGTCGCCCGCCACCATGAAATCCACGTCGAAGTCGCGGAACTGAACCGCACTGCGCAGCACACCGCTGGCGTGAGCGACAGTGGCGCCGGCACGAACCCGGATGTCGAGTCGATAGGGCTCGTCGCGCTCGAGCAACTCGAGGGGCGAGTCGATGCGGCCGCGCAGATCGAAATCGCCGTCTCGGTAGCGTCCGCCTCCCTCGATCAGCAATGGCGGCGGCACGCCGGGGCGCTCCGCCTTGCCGCTCTGCAGCCGCAGCTTCAGCTGCGTGCGGAGCTTCGGCTCCAGCACTTCGATACGCCCATCGTCCACGATCAGGCGATCGATGCGCGGCGGCACGGCCGCCTGATCCGAGCGGCGCGCGCCTTGAAACTGCCAGTTAGCCTGTCCCTGGTCATCGCGCTCCAGCAGTAGCCGCGGTTTTTCAAGGTTCACCGAGCGCAGGGCGACGTCACCCTTGAACAGCGGCCAGAACGCCACGTCGATCTCGACGCGCTCTGCCTGTGCCATCGGCTGGCGCGACGACCAGCTCGCGTTCGCGAGGCGAGGTCGTTCCAGGCGGATGCGGATCGCGCGGCCGAGGTCCACATCCAGATCACCGACGCGAAACTCGCGGCCGGTTGCCTGGGATATGCGCCGCTCCACGGGTCCCTTGAACCAGTTCCAATCGAAAACCACGATGAACAGGCCGAGCGCCAGCAGCACCACGGCGGAGACGATCGCCCAGCGGGAAACGGCCCAGCGGGAAATTCTTCCGCGCCGGCGCGGGTCGTGCTGTTTGCCTTCCATCTGGGGGGCTAGACAACGGGGCCGTGCAATCATTCGCCCCGCGGGAGAACTCGCGGGCGGCCATCGGCCTCGTCCTACAAGCCTTCGCGGGCGGAACCTACGCGCACTGCGGCAAGTGCATGAAATACTGCCGGCCGCTGGACATTTCGAAGCTGATGCATAGTTTGGTTCGGCCGGTCAGGGGCTCTGTTCTGCAGGATGCAGGGCAAGGATGCGCGGAGCCCCGGCCCGTTTTCGCGTGCAACCGCTGTCACGCTGACGCATGAATCTTCCCGATCCCCACGCCACGGCCGCGCTGGCGCTCACCGTCATCGCGCTCTACCTGTTCTCGCGCGAGCGCCTGCCGGTGCAGACCACGAGTATCGTGGTACTCGCCCTGCTCACCATCGGTTTCACCGCCTTCCCGTACGTCCCCAAGGCGCCGGGCGGTGGCGCGCTCCCGCAAACGGGTGCGGCAGGCGAACCGCTCGAACCCATCTCATTCTTCCTCGGCTTCGGCAACGAAGCGCTCATCGCGATCTGCGCGCTCATCATCGCCAGCCAGGGCCTGGTGCGCACCGGCGCGCTCGCGCCCCTCGGCCGCATCGTCGCGCGCGTCTGGTCGGTGAGCCCGCAGCTCGCGCTCGGGGTCATGCTGCTGCTGACCGCGGCGCTGAGCGCGTTCATGAACAACACGCCGCAGGTCGTGCTGATGATCCCCATCCTCATGAGCGTCGCGCTGCGCTCCGGGACACCGGTGTCGGCGACGCTCATGCCCATGACCTTCGCGTCGCAGATCGGTGGCATGGCGACGCCGATCGGCACGTCGCTCAACCTGCTCGTCATCAGCAGCGCGGCCAGCCTGGGCGTCCCGCGCTTTGGCATGTTCGACTTCCTCGCCCCTGCCGCGATCGCCGGCGCGATCGGCGTCGCCTACCTTTGGCTCATCGCGCCGCGCATCCTGCCGGCGCGCCACGCAAACCTCGACGTTTCCCCGCGCGTCTTCACGGCGCAGATGAACATTCCGACCAACTCACCGCTGGCCGGGTCGCGGCTCGGCGAGGTCCTC
>DASTQG010000479.1:0-4009 GCA_035761885.1 Steroidobacteraceae bacterium
CGTGCCTCCTTCGGCGACGTTCACCTGGGCGTTCTCCGCGAAATGCCAGCGGCGGCTCACCGTGTGCGATGCCGCCGCACGCAGCGTGTCGATGACCTCGATGCGCGGTGCGCGCAGGTCGATCTCGCGCCGGTGGATCACCGGATCCTTGAGGCGTGCATACCCGTCATGCTCGCCGACGAAGCGCTGCGCGCCGGGCTGCATCGAGAACTCCAGGCAACGCGCGCGCGCATGGTGCGACCACATGAAGTTGCCGCGCTGCTCGGACTGGTCGAGATCGTCCACCACCACCGTGTTGTGGGCGCTGGTGCCGCGGAAGTAGCGCCGCCACTGCGGCAGGGTGTGATAAGCGTACGTGCCGGGATCGACGAGAATCTCACGCCCGGCAACGTTGAGCAGCATCGACAGCGCATCGGCGTGCCCATGCGCCGCGATGCTCAGGTATCCCAGCGGGCCCGCGTCGACGAGCACGCGCACTTCGTTTCCCGCGCCGAGCTCATCGCCCAGCAGATAGTATCCGGATTGCTCGAAGGCCCGCCGCGGCACGAACGGCCCGCGCGAAGCGGCAACGAGCGCGGCGAAGCGCGGCGCGGCCTCGGGCCCGAGCAGCGTGCGGGTCTTGAGATCGATCGGCCCGCCGGCACCGCGCAGGGCGTGGCTCGCCAGGTCCGGGCGGTCGAACAGCACGGCGCCGGTCGTCACCAGGGAGCGAAACGGGCAGAACGCCGGATCAGCCGCCAGCCGCACCACGAAACCGTCGTCCGCATCGCCGATATTGGGCACGTGGCCTTGCGCATCGGTGAGGCAGGCGATGAAGTCGATCATGCGCTCCACGCGCTCCCACCAGGCCTGGGCGAAATCCTCCTGCGCGGCACGCGCCGCGAGACCTGCGATCAGCAGGAAGTCGAGGACGAACTGCTGGTAGGCCAGCGCCTGCTCGCGATTACCGCCGTCCTCGGCGTTCTGCAGCAGGCACTCGCGTGCCAGCACTTCGCGGCAGCGCGCGCCCCAGGTGCGCACTTGTGGCCACAACGGCCAGGTGCAGGCTGCGACGTAGACACCGGCCGCCTCGCCGATGAGGTGATTGTTGGCCGATGAGAACCGCGACAGGTTGCCGGCCACGCTGCGCACGTGCTGATAGATCGCCGCGAGCCAGCGATCGCGGAACTGAGATCCCTCCTCGCCCGCGAAGATCGCCGCGCGCGGCCCACCGAGCAGCTGCCAGGCGATGCTCCAGTTGATGAGGCGGATGCCCAGCTCCAGGGCGCTCACCCAGTTCGGTCCGCGATCCGTGGGGCATTGCGCGATCCAGCTGTCGACGTGCGCGCGCACGGCCTGCGCGAAGCGCGCATCTCCGGTGAGCGAGTACGCCTGGGCGAGCGTCGCCAGGTGCAGGTGCCGGTTGGGCTCCCAGAGATACTTGATGTTGCCGACCTCGCGCTCGTCGCGATAGTCGATCGCGTGCGCCGGGCGCCAGGGCGCAAGCCGCCGCGTGAGCGGATCGCGGTTCCACTCGGGCGGATCGCCGAGCGCGCAATCCTCCAGGTCGAAGACGGCGTGACGGCCGGCGAGGACGCGTTCGGCCTCGGCTACCACGGCCAGCGCCTGCGGCGAGAGAGGATCCAGCCCGCTGAAGTGCGGCAGGAAGCGGCGCACCCGCGCGTCGGGCTGCGGCGCCGGCGCGGCATCGGGATGCGACACCTCCAGCACCCGCGTGAGGCCGCGCGCCGCCCTGGCGACGCGATGCGCGATCTCGGCGCCCGACATGCGGCTCAGGCGATGGACGTACCAGGTGAGGCTCTGCATGTGTTCAGCGCGTGAGGTGCGGCTCGACGCCCTGCTCGCGCAGCTTCTGCTGCACGGGAGGACGGTGGATCACGAGCGGCGTCTTGCCGCGCGGCGTGCGTTCCAGGTATTCCGCGGTCTCGATGCGCAGCCGCATCGTGTTGGGCACCTTGCGACGAGCGTTGTCGAGCAGGTGGCGCGCGTCGCGCTCGGAATAACCGGGCGCCGGCAGCACCAGGATACGGACGTCGTCCAGGGTCTCCTGAATCACCTGGATGCGCAGCACGTGGTTGACGTCGCGCGGAATGTGGTCGATGCCGGTCAGGCGCACGCCCTTCGGGCAGACGAGAATTTCCTGTTCGCGCCCCAGCACCCCGGAGAAGGTGCGCAGTCCGAGGCGCACCTCCTCGAGCTCGCGCTCGCCCCACGATTCGGGCAGGCGCACCAGGTCCCCGGTGCGATAGCGCACCAGCGGCATGAGATCGTTCCAGAACGAGGTGCCTACCACCTCGTACAGACCGCCCTGCCCCGCATCCGCGATGCTGTCGGAGCGGAACGGGAGCAGCTCGACGTAGGAGTACGCGGGCAGGAGCCGGTAATCGCGGGGCGCGAACGCATACGCGAAGCCCACGCGTTCGGCCTGGCCGTAGTAGTCGGCGACGTTGCAGCCCAGCACCTCGCGCGCGAGCGTCCACGCCTCGCGCTTGAGCACCTCCGAAGAGGTGAGCACGCCCGGGATATGCACCGGCAGACCGGCGTTGTACAGCAGCCGGCACAGCCACTCGAGCGAAGTCGGATAGGCGCACAGCAGTTCGGGCCTGAAGTCGTTGAGCGCATGCGCGTAGTCGTCGATCGTGTCCGCGCTCAGCACGTTCGAGGACATGACCATGCAGCGCCCGCCGTTGGCGAAGACGTAGTTCGGCGTGCTCGTGTCGTTGGGATCCTTGATGTTGTCGCCGCGCAGGATGGCAATGCGCGCACGCCGCGGATCGGCGCCCAGGTGCTCGATCAACCGGTCCTGGCACGCCTGCTCGAACACGATGCCCGGGAGCGAGCGCAGCAGCTTGAGCGGAATGCCCGTCGTGCCGCCCGTGCTGGCAGGAGCGGCCAGCCAGTCGCGGCCCGTCACGAAGGCGGCGAGATTGTCGCGCAGTGTTTCCTTGGCAAGCAGCGGCCAGCTCTCGAGCGTATCTCCGCCACGCACTTCGCGGCCATACGGAGCGCGCTGCGCCGCACGCAGCACCTGCGCGAGGCGCGCTTGGCTCCATTCGCGCCGCTGTCGCACATCCCCCGCATCCAGCTCATCGAGGAGGCGCCGTGCGCGGCCGTAGTACAGCGGATTGCGGCGAAACAGGTGCTCGCCGATCGCGTGGCGCTTGAGCTGCTGCACGGCCTCCGTTGCGGCGTTCACGAGAACGCTCGCTGGCGCGTGATGGGCGCAATGCGCCGGTACAAGCCGCGCAGCTTCGCGGCGTAGGACCCCGGATCGAACTGCGCTGCGCGCTCGCGCGCCTGCCGGCCCAGTTCCAGGCGCAGCGGCTCATCGCGCACCATGCGCGTCATCGCGGCGGCGAGCGCATCCACCGCCCCGGTGTCGACCAGCAAGCCTTCCTTGCCGCTCTTCACCACGTCCGGAATTCCTCCCACCGGCGTGGAGATCACCGGCAGTCCATGCGCCATCGCTTCCAGCAACGCCATGGGCACACCTTCCCTGTAGGAAGGCAGGACGAAGACGTCGCTCTGCGCAAGCAGCCGATCGCGCGTCGCCGCGTCGACCCACGACAGCACCAGCACGCTGGCGCCGAAGGGGCGTGCGGCTTCGGCGATGCCTTCGAGGTCGCCGTCGCCGGCGATCACCAGCTGGGAACGCTCGCGAATCGCGGGATCGAGCGCGGCGAAGGCCGTCACCAGGTCGAAGGCGCCCTTGGACCTGCAGACGCGACCCAGATAGAGGAACTGCACGCGCTTGCGATGGCTGCGATCGGGAACGCTCGCGGGCAGCCGCGCCGGATTGGGCAGTACCATCACCTGCGAGCTCGCGAGCCCGCACTGCTCGATGTAGAAGGAGCGCCACTGGCTCGACAGCACCACGAACAGGTTGGCGCGCTGGAACACGTCGCAGACCATGTCGCGCAGCGCCTGCGGCAGGCCGTGGAAGAACGAGTCGAAGCCCCCGCCGTGGGCGTGCAGGATCAGCGGACGGCTGGCCCGCTGGGTCATGCGC
>DASTQG010000480.1:0-5363 GCA_035761885.1 Steroidobacteraceae bacterium
GCGCACGAGTTCGGGCACGTGCTCAACGGCGACATGAAGCTCAACACCCAGATGATCGGCGTCGTGTTCGGGCTGCTGGTCGTCGCGCTCATCGGGCGTACGGTGCTGCGCTTCGCGCCGCGCGGTTCGGGCAAGAAGGGCGGCGCCGGCGCGGTCATGCTGGTCGCGCTCGCTCTGATGATCCTCGGCTACATCGGCGTGTTCTTCGGCCGCATGATCCAGGCAGCCGTATCGCGTCACCGCGAGCGACTCGCCGATGCCTCCGCCGTGCAGTTCACGCGTGAGCCGCAGGGATTGAAGGGTGCCCTGGTGAAGATCGGCGCACAGGGCGGCGGCTCGAAGCTTGCGGATGCGAACGCCGAGGAAGTGGCGCACATGCTCTTCGCCAGCGGCACGTCGCGGCTCTTTGCCACGCATCCGCCCCTGTCGGAGCGCATTCGGGCACTCGATCCGCACTTCGATCCGGCGGAATTCGCCCGGGTGCGATTCGATCCGCAGGTCACCACGGGCACCGAGCAGCGGCCGTCGTTGCAAGCCAGTGTCAGCGCCGCGCAGGCCGCGCAGCTTGCTTCCGTCGCGCTTGCGCCGGCGGCCGTGGCCGGGCTCGTCGGCAACCCGGGAACCCTCGAAGTCGAGGTGGCCGCCGGCGTCGCGCGTTCGTTGCCGCGGAACATCGTTGGGACCCTCGACGTACCGGGACGGTCGGAAGGTGTGGTTCTCGCCCTGACGCTCGATTCCCGGCCGCAGATCCGGCAGCAGCAACTCGACATCGTGAGTCAGCAGCTGGGCCCGGCCGTGCTCGCCCACATCGCACCGCTGCAGGTCGAAGTCGCGAGTCTTGCGCCGATGGAACGCGTGGCGCTCCTGGGCGAGGTCTTCCCGGCGCTGCGCCGGCTTCCGCGTGAAGAGCGCATGCGCCTGCTCGCCTGCATCGAACGCCTGATCGTGCTGGACGGACGAGTGGAAATGTTCGAATACGCGCTGGCCACGCTCGCCCGCGTCTACCTCGAGGACGAGCTGCAACCGAACCCCCGTCGTCCTTCGCTGAGGCTCGAGCAGACGAGCGTCGAGTTGCAGACCGTTTTCTCGACGCTCGCCCGGCACGGAGGCTCGGACGAGGCATCGGCGCGCAAAGCCTGCGAGCTCGGCCTGCGCCACGTGTTGCCCACTTCGCGGTTGCCCTATCAACCGGTGGCCGGCTGGCCGCAGGCGATGGATCGAGCGCTCAAGTGCCTGGACCGCCTCGTGCCGACGGCCAAGGAAAAGCTGATCGAGGCGCTGGTGAGAACCATAGGCCAGGATGGCCGCATGACGCCCGCCGAGGCCGAGTTGTTGCGGGCCATCTGCGCATCGCTGCACTGCCCGCTGCCACCGCTGCTCGGGAGATGAAAAGAACAACCACAGAGATCACAGAGGCCACAAGGCCGCCAACCAGCCGCTCTCGTCAGCGGATGCTTTCTTCCTCTTCTCTGCGTGCTCTGTGTCCTCTGTGGTTCGTGCCTTTAGTCGGCGCGCCAGCGGAAGAACAGCGCACCGAGCGTGAGGAACACCACGCTCGTTCCCACCAGGAACGCGAGCTGCGGATAGATCTGCACGAAGCCGGCACCATCCAGCATGATTGCGCGGGCGGCTTCCAGCATCTGCGTCAGCGGGAAGATCTTCGCGATCCACTGCACCCACTCGGCGGAGCCTTCGAGCGAGAACCACACGCCCGACAGCAGCATCATCGGCCAGGTGAGCACGTTCAGGATGCCGCTGGCCAGCTCCTCGCTGGTGAAACGCGCCGCGATGAACAGACCGATCGAGATCATCGCGATGGAGCCCAGGGTCGCGACGAGCAACAGCAGCAGGGCGCTGCCCTCCATCGGAAAGCGCAGCACGAAGCGCAGGCCGACGAACACGAACACGGTCACGAGCAGGGTGAGGATGAGGCGCGAGAGGACCTGCGCGGAAATGAACTCGATGGCACGCAGCGGCGTCGCGCGCAGCCGCTTGAGGAAGCCGTTCTTGCGATAGCGCACCACGACCCAGCCGACGCCGAACAGGCAGCTGAACATGATGTTCATGCCGAGGATGCCGGGCAGGAGCCAGTCGACGTAGCGCACGGCATCGCCGCTCACCTGCTCGCGCTGCAGGCCGCCGGGGTCGGTTTCCAGCAGCAGCTTCTCGACGATGTAGCCCTTGGGCGAATCGGAATTCACCCAGTACCGCGGCGTGCCCCGCAGGTCCAGCAGCAGGTCCATCTGGTGCCGCGACACCTTGCGCACCGCATCCGCCTCGCTGCGCGCCGTGAAGAACTCCACGTAGTGGGTGCGCAGGAAGGGATGCGCCTGCGGATCGATGCGCTCGGAGGCGTGCAGCACGCCGACCTTGAACAGGGGGCGCTCCGGGCCGCCGAAGATGATCGCCAGGCCGATGACCAGCGCCACTGGCAGGAGCAGGTTCCAGGCGAGCGTGGCGCGATCGCGCAGGAACTCGAGATTGCGCGCATGCAGGACCGCGAGCATGCGCCGCATCACGCGCGCAGCTCCTTGCCGGTGAGCTCCAGGAACAGGTCTTCCAGATTGCGCGGGCGGATGCGCACGCGGTTCAGCGGCACGCGCGCCTGCATCAGGTAGGCGAGCGTCGCTTCCACGTTGGCGGTGGAAATCTCGATGCGGTCCTGGCTCTCGAGCACCTGGAACGGCACGGTGACCCCTTCGAGCGGAAAGTCCTCGCGCGGCACCTCGATGATCACGTCATGGAAGTGCTCCTTCAGGAGCTTCTCGGGCGAGCCCTGCGCGATGATGCGGCCATGATCCATGATCGCAATCACGTCGCACAGGAAGTACGCCTCTTCCATGTAGTGCGTGGTCAGGATGACCGTCTTCTGGCGCGCCTTCACCGCCTGCACCAGGTCCCAGAAATTGCGCCGCGCCTGCGGATCGAGTCCCGTGGTGGGCTCGTCGAGGAACAGGACCGTCGGATCGTTGACCAGCGCGATGGCGAGCATGAGGCGCTGCTGCTGACCGCCGGAAAGCTTGCGGTTGTCGCGGTCGAGCAGCTTGTCGAGCGCACAGATGCTCACGACCTCGTCGATGTCGGTACCGCGCGCGTACAGGCTGTGGAACAGGGTCAGGCACTCGCGCACGGTCAGGAATTCCTGCAGCGCGGTCTTCTGGAACTGGATACCGGCTTCCTCGCGAAAGCGCGCGCCGGCCGGCTCGCCCCGGTACAACACCTCGCCGGCGTCAGCCGGCGTGATGCCTTCCATGATCTCGACCGTGGTGGTCTTACCCGCGCCGTTGGGACCGAGCAGGCCGAAGCACACGCCCGGCTCGACACTGAAGGAAACGCCGTCGACGGCCTTGATGGCGCCGTAGTGCTTGACGAGATTGCGGACTTCCAGGATCGCTGCCATGGCCGGATGCGTGCCAAAGAGCGCGCATCCTACACGGTCAGGACCCGAAGTGCGGACTCCACGGGCGTTGCGCTTTGCGGTGCGCGTTGCGATCATTCGCGGCGCTTGTGCGAACATTCCGGTAGGCCGCATGCAAACTGAGGGGAGTGCGTATCCGCACCTGCTGCGGCCCCTGGACCTCGGCTTTGTCACTCTGCCCAACCGCGTGCTCATGGGGTCGATGCACACCGGCCTCGAGGATCGCGCGCGCGATTACCCCAAGCTCGCCGCCTACTTCGCCGAACGTGCCCGCGGCGGCGCCGGGCTCATGGTGACCGGCGGCATCGCTCCGAACGTGGCGGGATGGCTCGCGCCGTTCGCCGGCAAGCTCAGCCGGCGCGGAGAGGTAGCACGTCACCGGCTCGTGACGGCGGCGGTCCACGCCGAGCGCGGGCGCATCTGCATGCAGATCCTGCACGCCGGACGCTACGGCTATCACCCCTTGTCGGTCGCCCCTTCGGCGATCCGGGCTCCGATCAACCGCTTCACGCCGCGCGAGCTGTCGGACGGGGGCATCCGGCGGCAGATCGCCGCCTTCGTGCGCTGCGCATCGCTCGCCCGCGAGGCCGGCTACGACGGCGTCGAGATCATGGGATCGGAGGGCTACTTCATCAACCAGTTCCTGGTGCGCAGGTCGAACCAGCGCCGGGATGAATGGGGCGGCGAGTTTCCCCGGCGCTGTGAAGTGGCCTTGCGCATCGTGCGAGACACACGCGCCGCGGTGGGGCCGGACTTCATCCTGATCTTCCGCCTCTCCATGCTCGACCTCATCGGCGATGGCAGCACTCTGGAGGAGACGCTGTGGCTGGCGCGCGAGCTCGAGAGCGCGGGCGTCACACTGATCAACACCGGCATCGGCTGGCACGAGGCGCGCATTCCCACGATCGCGACCATGGTGCCGCGCGCCGGCTTCGCCTGGGTCACCGAACGCCTCAAGTCCGCGGTACGAGTGCCCGTGATCGCGACCAACCGCATCAACGACCCGGCCGTGGCCGACCGGATCCTGGCGAGCGGGCAGGCCGACATGGTTTCCATGGCGCGCCCGTTCCTCGCCGACCCGGAGTTCGTGCGCAAGGCGCGCGAGAATCGCGCCGACGAGATCAACACCTGCATCGCCTGCAACCAGGCCTGCCTCGACCACGTCTTTCGCAACCAGCGCGCCACCTGCCTGGTCAATCCGCGTGCCTGCTACGAGACCGAGCTGCAGTATCATCCGAGCGTTCGCCGCAAGCGCATCGCGATCGTCGGCGCGGGTCCCGCCGGCCTGTCGTGTGCGGTGGTGGGGGCGCAGCGCGGACACGACGTGACCTTGTACGAGGCGGCCGCGGAAATCGGCGGCCAGTTCAACCTGGCCAAGCGCGTTCCGGGCAAGGAGGAGTTCTACGAAACCCTGCGCTACTATCGCCGGCAGCTCGAGCTCGCGAAGGTGCGCGTGCTGCTCGGGCGGCGAGCGGACGCGCAAGAGCTGTTGCAGGGCCGCTATGACGAAATCGTGCTGGCGACCGGCGTCACGCCGCGCGTGCCCGCGATCCCGGGCATCGATCACCCGAAGGTTCTCACGTACCTGCAGGCCCTGCGCCGTGAGCGCGAGGTCGGCGCCGCGGTGGCGCTCGTCGGCGCAGGCGGCATCGGCTTCGACGTGGCGGAGTTCCTCAGTCACGACGGCGCCTCGCCGAGCCTGGACGTGCCGGCGTTCATGGCGGAGTGGGGCATCGACATGTCCCTGCGGGCCCGCGGCGGAGTTGCGCCGGTACGTTCCGAGCGGGCCCCGCGCGAGATCTTTCTGTTACAACGCAAGACGACCAAGCCCGGCGAGGGGCTCGGCAAGACGACGGGCTGGATCCATCGCACCGCGCTGCGTCGCCGGGGCGTCCACATGCTCTCGGGCGTGGGCTACGAGCGCATCGACGACGAAGGTCTGCAT
>DASTQG010000481.1:0-3594 GCA_035761885.1 Steroidobacteraceae bacterium
AATGAAAATGATGGGGATAGATGGCTTATCTGAACCACTCCTGAACGACGGCGCGCCCGCGCTCGCTGCGCGCTTCCACGTGCAGCGTGCGGGCCTCACCCTGGAAATGGAGTCGCAACGCCACGTCGGGTTCCGGCAGGGCGCCCGCGCCACGTTCGGGCCACTCCACGAACAACAGATGGCCCGGCAACAGCAGGTCGCGAACGCCCAGCGTTTCCAGCTCGCCCGGCGAGGAAAGGCGATAGAGGTCGAGGTGCGCGAGCGTGCGCCCGTCGACGCTGTAGGTTTCGATCAGGGCGTAAGTCGGGCTTCGAATCGTGTCGGCGATGCCGAGCGAGCGCAGCGCGCCGCGCACCAGCGTCGTCTTGCCGCTCCCCAACTCCCCGCTCAGGTTCACGACGAATGCGCTCGAATCGTCCGCCAGCGCGAGCGCTTGGCCCAGGCGTGCGCCGCTCGCCTGCGTGGCGGCCGCGTCGGCGAGCCTCAGCGTACGGGATTCAGGCATGCGCGCAGCGGGCCGAACAGGTCGCTCGCCACCAGGCCACGCTCGCCGTCCTGCGCCGCGCGGTCGCCCGCCAAGGCATGTGCGAGCACGCCCGCGCGCGCTGCCGACCATGGGTCCAGGCTTTGCGCCAGCAGACCTCCGATCACCCCGGTCAGCACATCACCCATGCCAGCGGTCGCCATACCCGGGTTGCCGAAGGGACACACGCACGGAATGCGGCCGGTGGCGCCTATCAACGTGCCGGCACCTTTCAGGACCGCGACGCCGCCATAGCGGTCCACCAGCCGGAACAGTGCGCTCAGACGATCCTCCTGGATGCCCGGCACATCGGTGATGAGCAATCGAGCCGCCTCGCCGGGGTGCGGCGTGAGGATCCAGTCCTCGCGACGCACCGGTCGGGCTGCGAGCAAGTTCAGGGCGTCGGCGTCGACGACCATGGGCTTGTCCGCCGCCATCGCGGTTGCGAACACTTCCTCGGCCCACGCGTCGCGACCCAGGCCGGGTCCCAGCACGACCAGGTCCGCACGCAACAGCAGTTCTTCGAGGCGAGTGACGTCGTCGATCGAGTGCACCATCAGCTCGGGACGCCCGGCAATGACCGCATCGACGTTGCGCCCGCGGGTCGCGACCGACACGAGGCCGGCGCCCGAACGCAGGCACGCCTCGGCGCTCAGGCGCACGGCACCCGGCATGCCGAGCCCGCCACCGACGACGAGCACGTGGCCAAAGAGGCCTTTGTGCGCATCGCGTGCGCGCGGCAGCAGCAACTCGCTGAGCAGTGCGGGATCGAGTCGTTCCAGCGCCGGCAGGTCGATTTCCTCGGCGCGCGGAGGAATGCCGAGATCCGAGAAGTGCAGCTGACCGCAGTACGCAGGTCCCTGCCCGACGTGACAGCCCAGTTTCATGCCCACGAACGACACGGTATGCGAGGCGCGCACCGCGCCGCCCATGACGTGCCCCGTGTCCGCGTGCAGCCCACTGGGCACGTCGAGCGAGAGCACCGGCAGCCCACACCGGTTCACCCGCTCGATCACCGCGTTCATGGCCGGATCGACCGGGCGGTCGAGACCGGTTCCGAACATCGCGTCGACCACCACGTCGGTGCCGGCGAAATCGAAGATGTTGAAAGGACGGATCGACACGCCGGCGGCTTCGGCATCCTCGTACGCCTGCAACGCGTCGTCGCGCAGGCGCTCCCGGGGCGCGAGTGCGATGGCAACCACGTCGAGCCCCGCAGCATGGGCGAGCCGCGCGAGCACATAGCCATCGCCACCGTTGTTGCCGCTGCCGCAGAGCACGAGCACGCGGCGCGCCAGGGGCCATTGCGCCAGCAGCACATCGAACGCCGCGGTGGCGGCGCGGTTCATCAGCGTGTAGCCGGGGATGCCGCAGGCCTCGATCGCGTGGCGGTCCAGTGCGCGCACCTGTTCGGCGGTGTAAATCCCGGTCGGCAGAGACATGCGCCTCATTATACTGGCGGGCGAGGCCCGCTCATGAACGCATCCGCCACCGTCGACCTGCCCGCGCTCGCGAATCGCATCAAGGCCTGGGGCGTGGCACTCGGCTTCCAGCAGGTCGGAATCGCGGTGGCCGAGATTGCCGAGGACGAACGGCGCCTGAACGAATGGCTGTCCCTGTCGTGGCACGGCGACATGGACTACATGCAGCGCCACGGCACGCGGCGCACGCGACCCGCCGAACTGGTGCCGGGCACCGTGCGTGTCATTTCTGCACGCATGGACTACGCGCCGCCGCAATCGCGCGCGCCCGAGGAGGTGCTCGCGGACCCGGCCCTGGGTTACGTGTCGCGCTACGCGCTCGGGCGCGATTACCACAAGGTGCTGCGCAACCGCCTGCAGAAGCTCGCCGAACGCATCGAGGCGGACATCGGGCCGTTCGGCTATCGCGCGTTCGTGGACAGCGCGCCGGTGCTGGAGAAAGCGCTCGCGCGCGATGCCGGCCTGGGATGGATCGGCAAGCACACCAACCTGATCAACCGGCACGCCGGCAGCTGGTTCTTTCTCGGCGAGATCTACACCGACCTGCCGCTGCCCGCGGACTCCGCGCCCACCAATCACTGCGGCAGCTGCTGCGCGTGTCTCGAAGTGTGCCCCACGCAGGCGATCGTCGCGCCCTACCGGCTCGACGCACGCCGCTGCATTTCCTATCTCACCATCGAGCATCACGGCAGCATCGCGCCGGAGTTGCGCCCGGCGATCGGCAACCGCATCTACGGATGCGACGACTGCCAGCTGGTGTGCCCGTGGAACCGCTACGCGCAGCTCTCGGCCGAGCCGGACTTTCGCGTGCGGCACGGCCTGGATGCGAGCTCGCTGGTGGAGCTCTTCGGCTGGAGCGAACGAGAGTTTCTCGAAAGAACGCAAGGCAGCGCCATCCGCCGCATCGGCCACGAACGCTGGCTGCGCAACGTCGCGGTCGCACTCGGCAACGCGCCGACCAGCGATGCCGTGCTCGCCGCGCTGCGCGCCCGTGCCGATCACCCCTCGGAGCTGGTCCGCGAGCACGTCGCCTGGGCGCTCGAGCGCCACGAAAAGGGGACATTCTCATTCTCGCCGCTCCGCTGAAAGAAGACAGAACGCGCGCCGAAAATGTGAATGTCCCCTTTTCGTCCGTTGCCTACTGGAGCAGACGGCCGCGCTCTACCAGCGTCGTGCCGCCGACCGTGACCGTGGCGTCGGCAAAGAAGAACCAGCGAACGCCGCCGCCACGAACGGTGCCACCCAGCTCGCTGTTGTCGCCGAGGCTCATGCGCACCACGCCGGCGCCGTAGCCGTAGTACGGAAGCGCGCGTTCTCCCGCGGGGATCACCAGCTTGGGATTGAAGCCGAGCACGAATTCGCGGAAGTGGCTCGCACCGGGCTCCGACGCGAGGAACGCCTTCACCGCATCGGCATTGGCCGACGCCGACGATTCGCGCACGACGCCGTCCCGGATCACCAGTCGAACGTCCTTTGCCTGCGCGGTTCCGAACCGGGCGGCCGGCACGACGATGATGCCATTGGCGCTGGTTTCGAGCGGCGCCACACGCAGCGCGCCGGCCGGGAGCTCCGTGTGGCGGTCGATGCGGA